>JAFSQO010000052.1 GCA_017446645.1 Synergistaceae bacterium
AAATAAGTGCAAACATAGCATTAAGCCCTCGTTTCTACAGAAAATCTTAGATGGTTTAATTCTAATCGGTATAGTATCTCTCGTTGTCTTAGTCTTAATATTTCTGTCCAGTATCGGCGATGGTATATTTTTAGAATTCTTATTCGCATTATTATAATTTTTTTTTCATCGTAGAACCTGAACGCTCCAACAAAAGAGACTCCGCAAACCTCAGAACGTTTATCTTTGTCGCTACGGCATCATCGTGTCCGCAATGAACGTCAAGAGAGGAAGTTTGCTAAAGATAGTGAGCTTCCTCTTTTTGTGTTTGTGTTTTATGTGTCTATACTATATGCTATAATTTTAAAAAATAGAAAAGAAAATCCTGAAAGGCATTAATCATGACAGGCAACGAAATTAATTTAGAGCAAATGCTGGCCAGGCGTGAAGTAAGGGCGCGTGAACAACAAATTTTCCTGGCAAAATATAATTCCCCGTTAATATCTTTCAGCATGAATATACCAGGCCCAATTAAAACGAATGAGTTAATTCGCAGGGCTTTTGATATAGGCGAAATTTTGCTGCTTGACTCACTTGCTAAAATTCATGCAGAAATTCTTGACTTTAGAGAAACCCACGAGGACACAGGCGACGAACTTTTATTGGCCGTGAAAAGCACCCCCGAAACCCTGAAAGATATAGCCGTCAACATAGAAGAAACTTCACCAATAGGCAGGGTGTTCGACATCGATGTAATTGACCAACAGGGTAATAAATTATCGCGGGGAACCTTCAGGAAGTGCCTAATCTGCGGCAAACAGGCTCAGGAGTGCGCACGCTCAAGAAATCACAGCGTACAGGAAATGCAGCAAGCTATCGAGGAGTTGTTATCATGAAGAGAAAATTTAGTATTCTCGTTATCGTAGTGCTTATTGTGAGTCTTTTTGCGACTCAAACACAGGCTCAGGACAAGAAAAATTTTTACCGCGAACTCGGAAAAAAACTCAGCAAGAACAGGCAAGACTACATTCAGCTTACTGATTTGGAATTCGCAAATTTTCGAGAAATTCACACAACAGGAATTAAACGCGGCACATTATATCGCTCATCATCTCCAATAAAGACCTGGGGCAATCGCAGCTACATCGCAGACAAAGAAGCAGAACGAGTCGGAATTAAGACCTTCATAAATCTCGCTGACAACGTCAAAGACATGAAGGGCTGTAAGGGCTTTCAGGGGAGCTACTACAGCAGGCAAAAAGTCATTTGCATGAATCTCAGCACAAAATACAAGAGCAAAAATTTTCGTGACAGACTTGCTTGGGGACTCAAATTAATGTCAAAGAGTCAACCGCCTTTCTTGATTCACTGCGACTTAGGCAAGGACAGAGCCGGCTTTGTATGCGCCCTGATTGAGTGCCTCATGGGTGCGTCCCTTGATGAAGTCACGAGAGATTACCTGATTTCGTTCTATAATTATTTTGGAATTCAACCCGATTCAAGTGATTATGAATTCATCGCAAATAATGAGATTCGCGGCTTTCTTGCTCAAGCGTTCAGTGTGAAATTTGAAGAAATCTCGAAAATTAATCTGGCTGACGGTGCCTTGAGATATTTCTTGAGTCTTGGCCTTAGCGTTGAAGACATTGAGGCATTGAGAAATAAATTAGCAAATTAGCATAAAGCACTTGACAAAATTTATGACTTGAAATAAAATTCCACGTCTGGAAACTAAAATTTTCAGAATAAAAAAGGAGTTTTACACTACATGGCCAGAAACATGATTTACGGCATCAACGACCGTCCGCCCTTCGTAATAATGCTTCTTTCAGGAGCACAGCACGTCTTAACACTTTTCGGAGCAACAACTCTGGTTCCTTTAATATTTGGCCCAGCAATGGGAATGACCCCGTTACAAATCGCTTCATTAATCAGCTGCGTTTATTTCGGAATGGGTATTGCAACATTGATTCAGACAAGTAAAAGGCTCGGTTCAGGACTTCCAATCGTTCAGGGATCGAGCTTTTCTTTTATCCCCTCAGTCATGACTGTAATCGCACTCTATCAGGCACAAGGCGCAGAGAGCATAATGCAGCACATGGCAGGAGGTTTGATTGTAGGAGGCGTAGTTCTTTCAATCATTGGCTATAGCCGCATAGTCGGAGTAATCCGCAGGGTCATCACTCCAGTTGTAATTGGCCCGACTATAATGGCAATAGGCTTCTCGCTCTATGACACTGCAATAAGCGGCAATGCTGCAAAATATTGGCCGGTCTCGCTTGCAGTGGTGCTTCTCGTCTTCGTATTCAGTCTGGTAATCAAGAGCAAATACATCAACATCTTCGCGGTTCTTTTGGCAATCGTGATTACTTATCTTGTATGCTTAGGCTTATCTTTGAACGGGACTTTCTCGCCTGAACACCCTGCATTCATTAATCTCGCAAATATTGACGCAGCACCTTGGCTTCGTGATATTAGAACAGTGATAATGCCATGGGGTGCGCCAAAATTCGAC
>JAFSQO010000466.1 GCA_017446645.1 Synergistaceae bacterium
CTGAAGCAGCAGGTTATATTGACATTCAGGCCCCCATAGAGTTTAACGTCAGAATCGTAGCAAAGGCAAAGGGCAAAGCAATTCACGAAACTACGGTTGTAATGCTTGACAGGCCAAGAAATAATGAGATTCTTGCAAAGGTCAGGGCAATGGGTGCTCGAATTAGGCTCATAGGAGACGGCGATGTTGCAGGTGCGTTAATGACATCGTTGCCAGGTCACGAGACAGCGGATTTACTATTAGGGATCGGCGGCTCACCCGAAGCAGTCATCACAGCCTGCGCTATGAAATGCCTTGACGCTAACATGCAGTGCCAGCCATATTTCAGAAACGAAGAGGACGAAGCAAAAGCCAGAGAACGAGGTTTGACACGCGACACTGTCCTGACGATTGATGACTTAGTCAAAAGCGATAACGTTTTCTTTGCAGCTGCGGGCGGTTCAGACGGCGATTTGCTCAGGGGCGTTCACTATCACGGTGCACATATCGAGACTTCTTCGTTATGCATGAGGGGAAGTTCAGGCACAATAAGATTTATCTCGGCTGTCCACTCACAAAAGAAACTCGCAGAAATGGGCGGAAATATCGCGTATGATCCCTCAGTAAGGGAGAACAATGGCTTATAATGCACATACTCAGCGCACTGACAGCTTGGCTCGTCGACACGATTGGACGAATGGGCTACACTGGGATTATTTCGCTGATGTTTCTTGAGTCCTCCTTCTTCCCGTTCCCCAGTGAAGTCGTCATGCCTCCTGCAGGTTATCTTGCATGGAAGGGTGAGATGTCTTTATGGCTCGTCTTGCTCTCAGGCATTGCGGGGAGCTTACTGGGTGCCCTGTTTAATTACTGGCTGGCTGTGAAACTTGGCCGTCCATTCCTGATTAAGTACGGCAAATATTTTTTCGTCTCAGAAGAGAGCATTAACAAGGCCGATGAATTCTTCTCGCGTCACGGACACATAAGCACGTTCGTATGCAGGTTATTGCCCGGAATTCGTCAATATATTTCGCTTCCTGCAGGAATAGCGCGAATGCCCATGAAAAGCTTCTTGATATTCACGACTCTGGGAGCCGGGATTTGGGTTTGCGTGTTGACATTTGCAGGGTATTTGCTCGGTGAACATCAGGATTTGCTCAAGGAGTATCTGCACATAATCACGATTTCATGCATAGTCATAGCACTTGCAGTTACAGGTATCTATTTATTCATAATCAGGAGAAAGCGTAAATCATGAGCGGAGTCCTAGGCGTAACATTAAGGGGCATGGAAGCTCTCCCCGTTGAAGTTGAAGTCGAAATCACAGGAGGCATCTTCTCAATCTCAATCGTAGGAATGCCGGACGTTGCCATAAAAGAATCTCGCGAAAGGGTAAGGGCAGCACTTCGTTCACTAGGCTTGAATCTCAGGGGCAGGGTATCCGTAAATCTTGCTCCTGCTGATATTCCCAAAGAAGGGGCATTACTTGATCTGCCTATTGCGCTGGGACTTATGAAGGCTTCAGGTGCCCTGAAAGATTGTCCGAGGGCGTTATACATGGGAGAACTTGCACTTGACGGAAGATTGCGAAGAGTCAGGGGTGCGGTTCCAGCAGCGTTTCTTGCCCGTGAGTTAAATGTGCCTCTTTACGTTCCCAGTGAAAACGCTGAAGAAGTTGCTCTCGTTCAAGGTGTCCAAGCCTATTGCGCAGATGATTTAGGCGAGTTGGTCATTAGCTTAATGGGCAATGAACCTCCCCGTCCTGTTCCTCCTGCGAATGTTCCGGATTTACAGGGAAATGCAGACCCCGATTTTGCGGACATCAAGGGGCAGGCAGCAGCAAGACGTGCAGCAGAAATCGCAGCAGCCGGTCATCATAACTTGTTGCTGGTAGGTTCTCCGGGCAGCGGTAAGACCCTAATAGCAAAGGCCATTAGCGGGATACTGCCCCCATTAACTGACGAGGAACTTGTTGAGACCCTGTTAGTTCGCAGCACAATCGGTGAAAAGATAAAGCCCGGACGTGAGAGACCCTTCAGAATCGTGCATTTCAGCGCAAGTACTGTATCCATTTGCGGCGGAGGGAGTAATTTGCGGCCCGGTGAAGTCTCCCTTGCTCATAGGGGCGTTCTGTTTCTTGATGAGTATACTGAATTCAAACGGGACTTGACGGAAAGTCTGCGCGCTCCAATCGAAGACGGACAAATCACAGTGAGCCGTGCAGCCGGTACTGTAACATATCCTTCAAGGGTTTTGTTGATTCTTGCAGCTAATCCCTGTGCCTGCGGTTATGCCGGTGACCCGTTGATGAAGTGTACCTGCAAGCCCAATGACATAGAACGCTACAGGCATAAATTATCGGGGCCTATCATGGATAGAATTGACCTGCAAATTTCAGTGCCTAGACTTACACCTGACGAATTATTATCTTTCACGAATCGAGGAGTCCAGCCAGAGTCAAGTGCAGAGATACGCGAAAGGGTCATCAAAGCCCGGAAGATTCAGCAGGATCGTTGGAAAGAGCACGGCCTTGTCTGTAACGCTGAATTACCGGAGAGGCTTGTCAAACGCTGCCTGATTCTCCCTGATGAGGCAAGAAATTACCTTGTCGACATGGCAGGAAGACTCAATCTATCAGGGCGGGGACTAAGCAGGGTCTTGAAAGTTGCTAGAACCATTGCCGACTTGGCTGGCGAAGAGGACATTCAACGGAAGCACCTGGCCGAAGCATTAATCTATCGTCAAGGTTATAGTAGGGGATAGTGGTTAGCGGATTCTTCACAGATTTTTGACTAACCACTACACACTGCAATTATTTATCGTAAAGAATCTTCAGGCACGCGTCACTCAATGCTTTGAGACTTGAGACTTGTTTTTCTTTCGGGAGTCCTGATGCCTCGTAAGCTAACGGCAATTCCGTACAGCCCATAGTTACAGGCACATCACGTTCGCCCCATAACTCCTGAATCACGTCGCGAATGACTTCACCGGCTGTGTTGAGTTCTCCTGCTTTGACGTATCTTACGCATGATTGAATCTTATCTTGCTGTTCTTGTGAGGGCTTCAGGAAGTGATAATTCATCTTAGCAGCACACGAAGGGTAAATCAGACTCTTTTGAGTTCCGTCAGTCGCTAAGAGCCACGAGCAATTGCCCATGCTTAACTCTTTAGCAGCCTCGACAGTGGACTCTACGATATGGACTAACGGCACAGGCAGATCATCCCTGAATCTGTCAATGAAGTAATGAGCAGTGTTACATGGCACAGCAAGCACGTCTGCTCCCCATTCAATGAGCCTGAATAAATTATTGCGGATAACCGGCTCAGGGTCAGGGCCAAGTCCCATAATGCCGTCGCTTCTGTCAGGGGTCTCAGGGTCAGATAGCATTATGATTTTCGGGTGAGTCGCGTCATCTTTTGCAGGAGCATCACGCGCTAAGATTCTCAGGAACTCAGCACACGCAGCAGGCCCCATTCCTCCAAGAACGCCTAAAGTTTTCTCAGGTTTTGACAGCATGATAAATAAAACCTCCTTTAATTAATTATTAATAATAAATACACTTGCTTTAAATCGCGAATCGACTAAAATTTTACTTACGCATTATTATAATTTACTCTTGTACTTTTCAGATTTTAGAAAGGAGAAATTTTAATGTATTCGTTTTTAGGCGGCCTTGTGCTTCTCGTACTTGGCTATTGCATTTACGGCGGAATAGTTAATCATGTATTCGGACCTGATGACAGAAAGACTCCTTGCGTTGAACACCCGGACGGTGTTGACTACGTTCCCATTTCAGCAGGTAGAGCTTTCCTGATTCAGTTACTTAACATCGCAGGACTTGGGCCAATCTTCGGAGCCTTATCCGGAGCAATCTGGGGGCCTCAGGTCTATTTATGGATAGTCTTCGGAACGATCTTCGCCGGTGCAGTTCATGATTATCTTGTCGGAATGCTTTCAATCAGGAATGACGGTGCAAGCGTTTCAGAGATCACAGGAAAATATCTCGGCGGTTTCATGCTCCAGATCATGCGTTTATTCTCAGTCGTACTTCTCGTAATGGTCGGAGTCGTCTTCATGGTAGGACCTGCAGGGCTTCTTGCAAAATTATTCGTTCAGGGAACAAGCGCGGTCTCAGGCAGTGCACCTGCAGCTACTGAGTTATGGGGTCATAATATTGCTGAATGGACAAAGATTCTCACGATTGTAATTCTCGTTTATTATTTCCTGGCTACCCTTCTTCCGATTGATAAGCTCATCGGCAAAATCTACCCGTTATTCGGACTTTGCTTAATCTTCATGGCTATCGGAATTGGCGGAATGACTGTCTATAATCACCTTCAGGGAACAAAGC
>JAFSQO010000005.1 GCA_017446645.1 Synergistaceae bacterium
AATGGAAAACAAGAACCACATGGATTTCTGGACGGCAATCGGAGCAGAACCTACACCGTTAGCATGGGCAGAGCTTTATATCTCCCTTCAGAACGGAACGGTCAACGCTCAGGAGAACGCAGCAGATACATGTGCAAGCGCGCACTTTGACGAAGTTCAGAAATACCTTGCCTGCACGAATCACATTCTTTACTGCAACCAGATGTGCATCAACGACAAGATTTACAAGGCATTATCGCAGGAGCATAGAGACGTGTTGAATAAGGCAGTGAGTGAGGCATTGCAGGAAATGCGCCCGAAACTTGAGGCAATCGACCAGACCAACAAAGACAAGTTAAAGGCCGGCGGAATGACGATTATTGAGTACGATAACTCATTCTTCAGTGATGTCCTTGCAGTTCAGGGAGTGAAGGATCTCTACAAGAGAATCGACAACGCTACTAACGGACTTGGCAGCGTCCTTGAGAAGAGCCTTGCAGAAGTTGCCGAAGCCAGCAAGCCGGCACCTGCTCCGGAACCTGAAGCCCCAGCAGAGACTCCAGCACCTGAAGCAGCAGCAGAAAAACCTGCGGAATAAAGAGGCATATGCAATAAAATATTTTCCTGGTCGTGATAAAATCATGACCGGGATTTTGTTTTTAAGGAGCGATTTAATTTATGAAACGCACTTTATCACCAGGCTACACAATCGGAACTGACGCATATAATGACATTCCGACTATATGCACAAGATTCGGACATAAGGCAGTAATTGTTGGAGGCAAGAGGGCACTTGAGGCAGCTGAGAAAAAAATTCTCGACGGCTTGAGACTTTCAGGGCTTCAGGTTACGGGCGTTGAATGGTACGGCGGTGAGGCTTCTGTTGAGAATATTCACAGGCTCAGGGCATTAACCAGCGTCCAGAATGCTGACATGATTTTTGCTGTCGGAGGAGGCAAGGCAATTGATACCGGCAAAGTCTTGGCTCAGGACACTAACAGGCCGTTATTCACTTTTCCGACTATAGCGTCAACCTGTGCGCCTTTCACGAGTCAGGGAATTTTGTATTTTGCAGATGGCAGACCGGACCACTACACGTATTCGCGAATTACTCCCAATCACGTATTTATTGACCCGGAAATTATCGCCAATGCTCCGGAAATATATTTATGGGCAGGAATTGGGGACGCACTCTCAAAGCATTACGAGAGCAGCACAAGCGCACGCGGTCAAAATCTCGAATACTCTGATGCGATGGGTGTGGTAATCAGCAAGATGTCAGCAGAACCGTTATTGAAGCACGGTATTCAGGCAATGAAGGACTGCCATGAACACAAGATTACACGTGAACTCGAAGAAGTTATCTTGAGCATTATCGTTGCTACAGGATTAACGGCGAATTACGCTCAATTTGATTTCTCGACAGGACCGGCTCATGCTGTGTATTCAGGTTTATTAATCGTCCCTGAAGTAAAGGCAAATCATCACCTTCACGGCGAACTTGTCTCTTATGGGATATTATTGCTGCTCTTAATGGACAAGAGGCTCGATGAATTTGAGCGGGTTTATAAATTTAATCGTGGTATGAAGCTCCCTACGAGGCTTGCTGATATTGACGTGAAGCCCGAACACATGAAGGCAGTTGCAGAAGAGTCAGTGAAGTTCCCGGACATAAGGACTTACCCGTACAAGATAACGCCTGACATGATAGTAAAGGCAATGCAGGAACTTGAAGAATATGACGCAAAGACCCGGTAATCGCCCGGGTTTTTTGTTGCCCTTGCTGCATGTATTGGGGTGCTGTCCCTTTCTTAGAAATTAATAATTCCATCGGCGAGTCACTCGGCGAGAAAATGGCTGTTAAGTATATTACACGATAATAAAATACGTAATTAATGACGGAATTATAGCTGATGGCTTCTTATAATCCATCATAGTTCTACGTATTCCACGAAAAAATATATTATATACAAGCTAAGAAAGGGGATTTTATCATGTTTAACATGAGAAGATTTTGTGCGCTCTTTTTTGTGTTGCTCATGTGGGTAAACTTGGCATATGCAACAGATATACCAGTAGAAGATGAGAACGCGCTTTTAGCTGCAGTAGGAACTTACACGATTACTGCTAAGACTAACACTGATGGTAGTGCTGGTGATGAACTCACATTTACTGAAGGATCTGCTAAGGATGGCGATACGATTATTCTTACAGGCGGGAAAACGTACACACTGACTCAGACAACGAAAACACTTTACGTTACGAAATCCCTTACCTTTAAAAGTAGCAGTAGTACAGAAAAGGCGATCTTGGACGGGAATAACGCTGTTCGAGTTTTCCGGATAGGTGATAATAATCATCAGCTAAATGTAACGCTCGATGGCCTAAAAATAACAAATGGGAAAAACGGAAATAATCTAAATAACGGAGATAACGGAGACTGGAAGTCTGAAGGAGACGGTGCTGGAGTTTTTATCGGAACTGGTTCGGAAGTTACGATAAAGAACTGCGAAATCACAAGCAACACGTCAGACAATGGTTCTCAGGGTTGGGGTGGTGGCATTTATGTTAGTAGTGGGATAAGCACCGTTAATGATGAAACTCATACAATGACTTACACTAAAAAAACAGTTCTGACTCTCGAGGACAGCAAAATTACACAAAATACTGCTGCTGCAAATGGTGGTGGTATTCATATTGGGAGTGGTGCAGAAGTTACAATCACGAACTGCGAAATCACTGGCAATACTGCTACTAATAGCTATGGAGGCGGAATTTACATGGGCCTCTCAGAGGGAACTATAACTAACTGCAATATATCTAACAATACTGCATTTGGTTTGGGCGGTGCAATTTCCCTTTGGGGTAGTTCAGTGACAATAACGCAAAGTACATTAGACACTAACAAAGTTACAGACTCCTCTTGGGGTTATGGAGGTGCGATTTGTGTTCAAACAAATAACAATACTCCCGAAATAGAAATCACGAATTCCACTATCTCCAACAACGAAGCAACTGCTGGGATAGGTGCGATTTATAGTGTTGGTGCAAAACTAACCATGACTAACTGTTCTGTAATAAATAATAAAGGCAGTCTTGCGGATTTATTTATACAGGATGGTGTTAACACAAATTTCACAAATTCTTTAATCTGGGCGGCTACTCAAGATAAAAACAACATTAACACCGGAACGGTTACAAATTGTGCTGTTCGTTCTCTGCCTGATACCATAACCGACCCAGCCCCCGTAACTCTCGCAACATGGGACAACCCCACATCCACCACAAAAGAAGTCAACGGCATCACTCACACGGTCTACAGAATCGAAGACAACTCCGAACTAGTCGACCTCTTCGGAGCAGGCACAACCGGCGAAGGCATACCCACAAAAGACCAGCTCGGCAATAATAGAGCTGCCACGCCATGCATCGGAGCAGTCGAAGGATTCAAACCGGTTATCGCGACTGCAGAAGCTCAGACAATCACAGGAACAGTAGGCACAGAAATAACAACGTCGGCAACATTTACGGCTAGTGATGAAGGCGGCGATGTAATTGAGTGGGTGATTACTCCTGATCTTCCCGAGGGCTTAACAGGCACATCAACAGAAGACAAGAAGAGCTACACAATTTCCGGAACTCCAACGGCAACTCAGTCGGAAACTACATACACAGTAAAGGCCAAGAACGGAGTAGGCGAAAGCGAAGGATCAGCTACATTAAAGATCACTATTAATGCAGCTCCCATAACTTTCCAACCGACAACGATTGAGGAAACAGTCACCGAAGGCACAGCCATTGATGGAATCACTATCACTCCTGCAACAGGAACGGCAACGGAAGCAGGCTGGACGGTAATGCCTCCTCTCTCGAACATCGGACTTTCGGGAGCAGCAGACGGCAACAGCTACAAGATTACGGGAACTCCTACAAACCCCAGCTCAACCGCTTACGAGTTCACAATAAATGCAACGAACTCTACAGGACAGCAAGCAGAAACTCCTGTAACGTTAAAGATCACCGTCAATGAAGCAGCAGCAACTCTGGCTCTAACAACTTCAAAGGAAAGCATCAACGCAACTGAAGGCACTGCTATTGAGTCAATCACAATCACTGCTAACGAAGATGTAGCAGAGTGGTCCGAGTCCGGAAGTCTTCCCTCAGGCATTGAAGGAAAGAGCGACGGAAAAACCTACACGATATCAGGAACTCCGGAAGTTGGAAGTTCGACAAGTTCACCGTACTCATACACCGTGACAGCTAAGAACGCTAAGGGTCATACCGCTCAAGCTACCGTAACTATAACCGTCGCAGCTGCAGCAGCACCAACCTTGACAACTTCTGCTCAAAGCATCAACGCAACCGAAGGCACTGCTATTACTGCAATAACAATTACTGCTAACGAAGATGTTACATGGAAAACAGATGACGCTTCCAAACTTCCTTCAGGAGTCACAGGAACTAGCAGCGGAAAAGTCTTCACAATCGCAGGAACCCCCGCAGTCGGCACAGCTAAAGAAGAAGCTTACTCTTACACTGTAACAGCTACGAATAATTTAGGCGTTTCGGCGACCTCAACAGTAACTATTACAGTCAGTGCAGTCGGCTCAACTCAGATCATTGACATAACCGCTAGTACTATCGATGCAACCGAAGGTACAGCAATCGAGGCCCTGACAATTAGATCATATGCAGGCACAGAATTAACCTGGAAAACTTCGGGCGATCTTCCTGCTGGTGTAAAAGGAGCAGAAGCTACTGACAAAAAGAGTTTCATAATTTCAGGAACTCCGGAAGCGGGCAGCTCGGCAAAATCTCCGTACAACTACTTCATAACAGCTACGAATGCTGCAGGCGATTCAGAACAGGCAAAAATCACATTAACCGTTAAAGCTGCTGTAGTATCTCCGGACTTAGACATTACAGCTAAGAGCATTAACGCTACAGAAGGAGAACCAATCGAGACAATTACGATTAAAGCTACTAAGGGTGATAATCTGACCTGGACGACT
This sequence comes from Synergistaceae bacterium, assembly GCA_017446645.1. Lineage (GTDB taxonomy): Bacteria > Synergistota > Synergistia > Synergistales > Aminobacteriaceae > JAFUXM01. Next base: position 4,992 of record JAFSQO010000005.1, read on the forward strand.
TCAGGCGATCTTCCTGCGGGAATCACCGGTAAAGCTTCGGGCGATAAGACCTTCATGATTTCAGGGACTCCAGCCACAGGCACAGCAGGCAGCTACACCTGTACAGTAATTACAACGAACACTGCAGGCTCGGCAAAATCAGTCATCAAGATAACCGTAGCAGCCAAAGAACCTGAAGCTGAACCGGCAAAGGAATATGCGCCAATTCTCTCAAGCACTGACATCAAGATTACAGCAACAGAAGGTGAAGCTATCACAGCGTTCACGATTACTGCTACATCAGGCGATAATCTGACTTGGACAGCTGACGCTACGAAACTTCCCGAAGGCTTAACAGGAACGGCAGCTGCTGACAACAAGAGCTTCACGATTTCCGGTACTCCTAAGCAGGGCAGCAAGGGCAATTACACCTACACAGTGACTGCCTCGAACACTGCGGGCATGGCTTCGGCGAAAGTCTCTATCACAGTCAGTGGTTCAGGCAGCGGTGGCGATGATGAAGACAAAGATGTAAATGATGAAGTCACAACTGGCTTGGAAGATCTTGCTCAGTCCGGCGAAGAGACGACTCTTGAGGATGCTTTAAAGAATCAGCTCGGCCTTACTGAAGAGCAGCTCAAGCAGGTAACGAGCATTACAATTCCTGATAACATTACGGATCTCGG
>JAFSQO010000467.1 GCA_017446645.1 Synergistaceae bacterium
CTGCCCATTTAGCAAAGGCCCTCATCTCTGAACCTGATAGCTTTATCTTCTGAATTCCCGTTACGAAAGAGTAGATTAACCCGTACTCTTTAGCATTTAACTGAGTCGAACGCTTCATGATTTTAGAGTTCCCCCATGTCAGCAAAACTGAAGCGATAAATAATGCAGTGACTATCAGCAACGCAGGCAGCACTAAAACAGGGGTAAAGACAAAGATTTGACGCAGATAAATCAGGCTGGTCAAAGCAGTCAGTATTACAGAAAAAATTACGGTTGCGCATGTATCACAGAGAATACTCGCAGATTCGGCACGCTGGGCAAGTTCACCTGAAGAGAAATCCTTGAAGAACTCAGTAGGGAGATTTATCACCCTCATCATTATTGCAGCATTAACGCACGTGTCAGTCTTTATGTTAATCCTTGAGAGCGCGAGATTTTTTGCAACGTCCAACAAAGTTACGGAAATTCCGGCAGACGCTATGAATATAAATATTGCTGATAATGCACTGAAATTATTGCTGTATATAGTCTGCGAATAAATAATCTGCGTTAAATACGGCGTTATCATCGACAATAAAGTAACAGCAAGGGTTATTAGTGCAATGGAAATTACGTCAGATAACGAAAAACTTTTCAGGGCAAAAACGATTAAATCCCTGACGCTGAGCCTGCTTGAAGGCAATGAACGATAAAAGCAGATTGCTTCCGGACTTAAATTTTTCAGGGTCTTCGCGTTAATCCTGATTTTCTCCCCTGACTCGTAATCTTTATAGGCATAGCCCATATAATCAGGAATTAGGGCAACATAATAGCCGTTTTGGGTCATCGCAAGATAAATCCCGGCTGCATCTTTGTACCAGTAGGAATTAGGACTTAAAATTACTTCACGGAGCATTATTCCCTGAGATGTGAATATCTTCGAGAGCCTAAGCCTGAAATCTTCTTCGTCTTTATTCTCTTTAAGCACTCTTTCAGGGATATTATAGAACCTTGCAATATCCTCGATGGCATTGCTTGAGCCGTCAGGATTAAAAACTTTTTTACCCGTTATAGACTCTGCAATACTGCCGAATGCGTTGGCAAAAGAGTCTAAATCAGAGCGCATTCTTGTACGTAATTGCTCATCAAACCAACCGGACATAAAATTTTTCCCCTTTATTTATTCTCATTATTCTTATTCATTCATGATTAACTTTGCGTAATAATCACAGCGTGTCATTAATTCCGAGTGAGTACCTTTATCTAAGATTTCGCCGTCCTTCATGACTATAATCTCGTCGCAGTCCCTTATAATCGAAAGCCTGTGAGATATAATTATCCGGGTTATTCCGCGTGCCGTGATTGCCTGAATCAAATCATGTTCTGTCTTAGTGTCAAGTGCGCTCGTTGCTTCGTCCATGATTATCACAGTAGGCTCCTGAGCTAGGACACCGGCTATTTCGATTCGTTGACGCTGACCGCCTGAAAAGTTTTTCCCGCCCTCCTGAACCATTGCTGAATAGTCGCCTTCACGCTGAATTATCTCATCATGAAGCATTGCGTCTCGTGCTGCCAGGATAACCTCAAAATCCTCGATTGATTTATCCCACATGCGTATATTATCCGCGATACTGTCCTCAAATAAAGTAACGTCCTGATTCACGCAGGCTACTGAACCAGTCAGGACACTGCGGTTAATTTGCGAGAAACTTTTACCGTCAAATAAAATATCGCCCTCCCAGACTTTGTAAAGCCCTGTGAGCAACTTCGCTATTGTAGACTTTCCGCAGCCAGAAGGCCCGACTATTGCGACACTTTTGCCGGGTTCTACATGCATTGAGAAATTCTTCACGATTGGCTCGCTTAACCTGTTATAACCGAACGTTATATTATTTACGTCAATAAGACCCTTTAACTTGCTGAAGTTCTCGTCTTTGCTCCCGTCAGGCTCATTCGCATTTAAATCAAGATTATATTCTACATCAGCAGGATACTTAAAAATATCTTGAACGCGTTCCATTCTTGTGCGCATTTCCTGAAGCTGCTGGCCTGCATTGATTAATAATTGGGCCGGTCCTGAGAATGCCGTCAAGTATCCCGAAAAAGCAGAGACTAAGCCGATTGACCATTCACCGTTCATGATTAATCTTATCCCGAAAAACAAAATCAGATTGGCTGATAGTAAATTCAATAATCCCGGAACCTGTCCCAAAGTCTGATTTAATTTCTCGAATCTTACACGCTGTGCTGTCGAATTTGCCTGAAAGCCTGCCCAGCGCGCGAAAAATCCGTTCTCTGCCCCAGAGGACTTTATCGTCTCTATCATGTCAATTCCCATTAGGGTCGTGCTGTTTAAATTCGCAATATCCCTCATTTGGACGCGGGTTATATTAATTCTCTTATCTGAAATTACACGGGCAATCAATAAATTTATCAACACTGCAAGAATGCCTATCACTGCAAGACCGGCACTATAATTAAACATGATGATTAAATTAAATATCATCACGACAGAATCAAGCATAAGCGGCGTAAAAGTATTGATCAACGTGCTTGCTACTCCCTGATTTGAGGCGTAACGGTCTGCAATATCTCCGGCCATTCGCTGCTCAAAAAATCCAAGCGGAAGGCGCAGTATGTGCCACAAGAACGAAGTATTTGACATCGCTGTCATCTTACCCTGAAGCCTCAGGAAAAATACGGCCTTTATGCAGAGTGCAAGAACCTGTGAGAATATGACAAGCCCGAACAGAATAAAGAAGCCCCTTGTCCAGTAAGGGTTAGAGTGATAAACGTGATAAATCTTATCTGTCAGCAAATTATCGAGGAAAAATCTATTAAATGCAGGAGTCAACATTCCAGTCAGCGAAGTAATCAGTGTAGTAAAAGCCGCTATCAGGAACATTTGGAAGGCACCGTGAAGTTTTTGCTTTGCGAATGCCAGTATCGAAGCGGGTTTGCCTCCTGGTTTAAAGTTTTCGTCAGGCTCAAG
>JAFSQO010000468.1 GCA_017446645.1 Synergistaceae bacterium
TATGACAGGACTATGTTCACGTTGTTCAGGCTTGGACGCTGGCCGGATCTTTACGAAGATACCCAGTTCCCAAGAGACGAAGAAAGCCTTAATCAGTTTATGAGGCAAGGTACTCCGAACACAGCTCCTCTTGATTTTGACGGTGAGGACCAGTGGCGCGGCGAAATCTTAATGGGAAGGAAATTCGTGGAACTTGTAAATAAATACGGCGGCGATGCTGAACTTGTTCACCTTCCAGAGTTGGGAATTAAAGGCAATACCCACTTTATGTTCTCGGACTTGAATAATATCGAAATAGCAGATTTGCTCTCAAAATGGCTCAAAGAAAAGGGCCTCGATACACTTTAGGGCAATTAAATCAGGGAATCAGGAAAGGGGATTTTTTTTCATGAAAGGTATTTTTCTAGCAGTGTTAATCACAATGCTTATGTCGTTCGCAGCTCAGGCTCAGGAAGTCAGATACATTGATGCCCCAAAATTTGAAGGACAGATTTATCTTTATGATAATCCCAGCAAAGAAGATATAGACTTTGAACAATGGTACGAAATTGAAAACCGCGGTCAATTTGTCCGTAATGTGAAAGTTCCGACGTTAATTCCGTATCTTCCGGATGTCCGAAACTCCAACGGTGCGGCAATTATCATAGCTCCGGGCGGTGCATTCCTTCATCATACTTTCGGGAGCGGCGGCTATGAAGCTGCGGAGTGGTTCAAGTCACAGGGTTTTGCTACATTCATATTGAAGTACAGGGTCGAAATAACCCCGCGTGAAGAAGCAGATTATCAGGCATACGTAGCTGAAAAAATGGCCGGTTATCGTGCCGGAGGTTTGAGCGGGAAATATGCCCCTGCTACTCCTGATTACGCTTTTGAAGATGTCAATGCTGCCGTGAAACTTTTACGCAGCAGAGCAGAAGAATTCAACATTAAGCCAGATAAAATTGGGATCGTTGGCTTTTCTGCAGGTGCTTTAATGGCCGTGCATGGCAAAAGCGAGGAGTAGTCGAGCTTCATCTGTACGGGCAAGGCGGACATAATTTTGGAATGGGACACGCTCCTTTCACTAATTACTTATGGCCTGCAGAGTTTATGGCATGGCTCAGAATGCTGGGGATCATTAATCAGCCTGCGTCTGAAGCAAAGGTAAAATTAAACAATGGTATCGAAATGCCCCAATTCGGAATAGGAACGTTTAGATCAAGCGTTAAACAAGCCCATGACGCTGTCCTTGAGGCCCTAAAAGCTGGCTATCGTCATATTGACACGGCTCATGCTTACCAAAACGAACGAGGCGTTGGTGCTGCTGTCAGAGAGTCTGGAATACCCCGCGAAGAAATCTGGATAACGAGCAAGTTGCAGTAAAGGCGGGCAAGGTTCGGGCTATTGGGCTGTCAAACTTCGACATTAACGAGAAATTATTCGACGACGTTCTGGCAAAGGCTGAAATTAAACCCTCTATCGTTCAGATTGAGCTGCACCCTTATGCTCAGAGAAAGAGTTTTCGTGATAAGTGTGCGAAAAATAACATAGCTGTTGAAGGCTGGTATCCATTAGGAGGAACTCACGGAGGGAAAAGATTTTTCACGTCAACTTGGGAGGAAATTCAGAGATTTAATGACTGGAAACCTGAAGACTAAATACTTTACTTAAGGAGAAAATTATGAGCGTATTTGAAGATTTAAGAACCGGAAAATCTTACGACATAAGGGACGAGCAGTATATTAGAGAAGCTCACGGTGAAATGGCCCGCTGCCGTCATCTCTGCTGGGAAATCAATAACACTGACCCTAACAACAGAGAGAAAATCATTACCCTTGAGCGTGAGCTGTTCAACGGGACTTTACAGGAGGGAAGTTTCTTAACTCCACCGTTTCAGATTGACTGCGCCTGCTGTGTTCATATGGGCAAGAATGTATTTGCTAATCACGGCTTAACAGTAATGTCAATCGGGACAATCATCATCGAGGACGGTGTTATGTTAGGGCCTGAAGTCGGACTTTTCACGGTGAATCATGAGCCTAAAAACATTCGGGTAATCATGACGAAAGAAATTCACATTAAGAAAAACGCCTGGATCGGTGCAAGGGTGAATATTCTTCCAGGTGTTACAATCGGCGAGAATGCTATTATAGGCACTGGCTCGGTTGTAACTAAAGATGTTCCTGATAATTGCGTTGTTGTCGGAGTACCTGCAAAAATCGTCAAGGAAATTTAATTTAAGTGAGGTCATGGCTGGGTTTACTATTCTCAAACCTGAGAATGTTGAGAAAATCCTCCTCATGTGTTTATAATTATAAAAAATTGTAGGAGAAATTTATATGTCAACTTTAATCGTATATTTTTCGCGCGAAGGAAATAATTACGTCAACGGAGCTATAAAGAATCTCAAGGTCGGCAACACTGAAGTCATTGCTAACATGATTCAAGAGATAACAGGCGGCGACTTATTCAAACTTGATCCCGTCAAAAAATATGCCCTTGATTACACGGAATGCACGAACGAAGCAAAAGATGAATTAAGAGCAAACGCAAGACCTGAAGCAAAAGCATACCCTGATGTCAGCAAGTATGACGTAATTTATTTAGGCTATCCGAATTGGTGGGGGACAATGCCGATGTGTGTGTTCACGTTTCTTGAACGTTCTGATTTCGCAGGGAAAATCATCCGTCCTTTCTGTACTCATGAAGGCAGCGGAATGGGACGCACTGAATCAGATATAAAGCGGGTCTGTTCAGGCGCAAAAGTTGAAAGAGGGCTTGCAGTTCACGGTGCAGATGCTTCACAGTCAAGGGCACTTGTTGAAAACTGGCTTAAAAATAATAATTAATGGAGGCAGATTATGAACAATAAAGATGTCGTTGTACTTTTGGGAACAGGCTCAATCGGTCAGGCCATAGCGCGCAGAGTCGGAGCCGGTAAACACATTGTGCTCGCGGATTTGAAGCAGGAAAACGCTGAAGTTGCTGCAAAAATTCTTGAGAATGCAGGCTTTGAAACGAGTACAGTTGCAACAGATTTAGGTTCAAGAGACTCTATTCTGAAACTCGTTGAACATTCACAAAAATTTGGCCCTGTGAAAAATTTAATCAATGCCGCAGGGGTATCACCCTCACAGGCTTCAGTTGCGGATATTTTGAGAGTAGATCTTTACGGCACAGCAGTTTTGCTTGAAGAATTCGGGAAAATTATCAGCGAGGGCGGTTCAGGAGTCGTAATTTCTTCACAGTCAGGGCATCGTCTCCCGGCTTTACCAGAAGAGCAGAATGAACAGCTTGCGGTTTCAGCAGTTGAAGAATTATTAAATCTGCCGTTCATCAAGGCAATAACTGACACTTTGAAAGCCTATCAGTATTCAAAACGCTGTAATGTCCTGCGCGTAATGTACGAAGCAACACGCTGGGGAAAACGCGGAGCAACGATAAATTCAATCAGTCCCGGAATAATTATCACACCCCTTGCAAATGATGAACTTCACGGGCCAAGAGCTGAAGGCTATTTAAAGATGCTTCGTCTATGTCCTGCAGGAAGAGCCGGAACTCCTGATGAAGTCGGAGACATGGCGGAATTTCTCATGAGCAGCAGAGGACGCTGGATTTCAGGGAGCGATTTTCTGATTGACGGAGGAACTACGGCTTCTTACTGGTACGGTGATTTACAGTATTTGAAGGTTACGCATTAAGTGTTTTTGTTAATACTGCTGCTTATTTTATGCCCGTCAGTTAGCTTTGCAATGGAGGCTTCAATGTCAATGCAGAAAAACGAAATTAAGAATATTTACTTTGAAATGTATTCTTGCATGATTAATAAAGATATTTCAGGTTTAGAGAAACTTCTTGATGACTCCTTTGTCTTAGTTCACATGACGGGTATGAGGCAATCCAAGCATGAATATTTGAACGCAATCAAGGACGGCACGTTGAATTATTTTTCAGAAGAGACAGAGCACATCGAAGTTGCTATAAACGGCGATACGGCTTCTTTAACTGGTCAGAGCCGTGTAAATGCTTCAGTCTTTGGAGGCGGAAGGCATACTTGGCAGCTTGAACTTGATATTGACTTAATCCATAAACATGGGCAATGGCTCATGACAGAAGCGAGGGCATCGACGTATTAATAATTATGAAAAATTTGTTAGCTGTATTAACTTTATGTCTTTTATCTGCAACGTCAGCCTATAGTCTTGATAATATTGATGCTGTTGATGAACATACAAAGATTTACGATGTTATTAACAATCCGTCATTTGAAGGTTTTGGTCGTCTTATTTTTCCCGTAGATAAAAATTATTATCATGGAAGCACTTTAGGCGACCTTCGGCTCACATGGTACGGCAATATAAAGCCTGCCCGCACTGTTGAGATTATTAAATACATGTTGGAGCAAGTTCAGCAGGGCAAGCAGATTTTTTATTCAATATATCCGGAGAATGATCCTCGTGTAAAAGATACTGGTTTATTTTTCTTCAGGGGAAAGGCTGGTAGTCAGGACCACCGGCATAGCCGGTGGCTTGCTTAGCCCTATAAGGGCATGTTACCGGCAGCCCTTTGACGGGCTCTGAACGACTGTCAGTTGCACCACTTTTACTGGCTGCCACTAAA
>JAFSQO010000053.1 GCA_017446645.1 Synergistaceae bacterium
ATCATTTTTTCTGTTGTCTAATTTCTGATACTCTTTACGCAATAACTGGACAGCTTTGAACCAGTTGCTTGAACCCTTCACTCGCCGGGCTGCTAATCGCTGGCATTTCTTGAGGCGTTCACTTTCTTCAACTGAGACATTGTATTTTATGCCGTCCGATGTCGTTATTGTCGTCTTTATTCCCATATCTATACCAACTTCGGATTTATATCTTTTTTGCGCACCTCCCTTGTCCTGATATGTCGTTATATCTATGTAATATCCGTCTGGCAGCTTCAATAATTTTGCATTCGCAAATTCTATATTCGGAATATTAAAGAATTGTCCTGCGCCTCTGATTCTTATTTTGCCTAATTTTTGAATCTTTATGTAGCCTGCGCTGTAGAAGCTATATGTTATTCCGTGCTGCTGAAGATTTATTGACGTATAGTCTGATTTATATTTTAATGCTCCGACTTTCCGTCCGTTTGTCTTAGCTGCTTTAAGTGCCTTCATGCTGTCTTTGACGCTCTGAATGACTGCCTGCTTCATTTGCGAGCTGATATACTCAAGTGTATGTGTTACAGGATTCTTATCTTTATCGAGGTTATGAACGATCTGAGTCTTGTAATCATACACGTTAATGTCATGTTCTTTCAGAAAAGTGATTATGTCATTATGAAGTCTCTTAGCTTCTACGAACAACATTTTGATTGCATTCTGCTGGTGTGAATTCAGATGAGAGAAGTCAATTTTCACACGCCAAACCCGGCAAATCTGCTCTCTTCTTCGGAGCTTCGTTGCCCTGCCTGCTTCCCGTATTCGTTCGTTCTTTGCTAATCTTTCATCTTCTGTCATAGTCAACACCGGAAAAATTATACACTATATTGTGTAATTCATCTCCCACTTATAGAACTTATAGAAGTAGGAGTATTCTTGCATATTTTAGGATAAAATATACCAGAGATTAATTAATTGCACAAAGGAGAAAGAATATTTTGCCGGAAGAATTATTCAACACAGAAGACAACGAAGTCGTCAGGCAGCGTAAAGACAAGTTACTGCGCCTCAAATCAGAAGAAGGCTATGATCCCTACATCAATGAAACATGGGACAGGCAGGACACACTCGAATCAATCCGTGAGAAATTCGAGTATCTTGAGTCAGAACAGGAAGCAAAGGACTCACCCGTAAAGACAGCAGGACGGGTCATGACAATCAGAAGGCAGGGTAAAGCAACCTTCGCAGACTTGGCCGATGAGACTTCACGAATTCAGCTCTACTTCCAGATTAATAATATAGGCGAGAAAGAGTACGACTTCCTCAAAAAATGGGTAGACACTGGGGACTGGGTAGGTATTATCGGTCACCCATGCAGGACCAGACGGGGCGAGCTTACTATCATGGTGAGCGAATACAAGTTACTCAGCAAGGCAATTCGTCCATTACCCGAAAAGTGGCACGGACTGACTGACACCGAAATCCGTTACAGACAGCGTTACATGGATTTAATCGCAAATCCTGAAGTCAGAGAGGTATTCAGGAAACGTTCCAAAATAATTTCATCGTTCAGAGAGACTCTTGAATCACACGGGACTCTTGAGGTCGAGACTCCGATTCTCTCAGTTCTGGCAGGCGGAGCAAATGCACGCCCCTTCAAGACCTTCCATAATGCTTTGGGTATAGACATGTTCATGCGCATTGCTGTCGAGTTATATCTAAAGCGTCTTGTCGTCGGTATGATGGGCAGGGTCTACGAGATTGGCCGCAACTTCAGGAACGAAGGCATGGACCCAATGCATAACCCTGAATTCACAATGATGGAAGTCTATTGGCCTTACTGCAATTACGTTGACATGATGAACTTAGCTGAGGAGTTAATACGCAACGCTGCAAAATCAATCGGGACTCTTGAAATCGAATGGAACGGTGTAAAGCTGGATTTGTCGAAGCCCTTCAACAAGATTACAATGAGGGAAGCTGTAAAGAAGTATGCAGGAGTTGACTTTGACGCAATTAACTCAGACGAGGAAGCAAGAAACATCGCACGTGAAAAAGGCTTGGGAAATGAATTAACAGGCCATGAAAGCAAGTTCGCAGTCCTGAATCTCTTATTTGAGGCATTCGGTGAAGACAAACTCATCGAGCCTACTTTCTTACTCGGACACCCTACGGAAATATCGCCGTTGTCTAAGAGAGACCCTGAGAACCCGGACTATACTCACAGGTTCGAGCTTTTCATGTACGGTAAAGAAGTCGCTAATGCCTTCAGCGAGCTGAATGACCCTATAGACCAGCGCGAAAGGTTCGAGGATCAGGCACGTAAGAAAGCAGAAGGTGATGATGAGGCTCACGTCTTCGATGAGGATTTCATCAATGCTATCGAAGCAGGTTTGCCCCCGACTGGAGGCATGGGAATCGGAATGGACAGGATCGTAATGTTCCTGACAGGTGCAAAGTCAATCAGGGACGTAATTTTATTCCCGACAATGAAGCCTAAAATTTAGTAATTAATTGAGTGAGAGCGAAAAATGACTGGTGATTTTAATGCGAGAATGAAGGAGTTATACAGGCTCATAGAGTATCATGCAGGTCTGTACTATGATGAGGACTCTCCGGAAATCAGCGACTCTGAATACGATGCACTGGTCCGCGAACTCGCTGAACTTGAACGGGAACACCCTGAGCTGGCACGCAAGGACTTTCTGACTCATAAAGTCGGAGGCTCTGTCAGTGAGTTATTCGCAAAGGTGACTCACAAAGTCCCGATGCTCTCACTCGATAACGTTTTCACCCCGGAGGAGCTTGCAAATTTCTTCACGAGAATCAATCAGACTCATAATTTTACTTGCGAGATGAAGATCGACGGTCTTGCAGTCTCACTCATCTATCAGGACGGCAAATTCATTCAGGGAGCTACACGAGGCAATGGTACTACAGGCGAGGACGTTACGCAAAACTTGCTGGCTGTTGACTCAGTTCCTAAAGTCTTAACGAATGCACCTCCGGGGAGGCTTGAGGTAAGGGGTGAAGTCTTGATGACTACAGAGAGATTTAACTCACTCAACAAGTTACGGGAAGAACGGGGCGAAAATCCCTTTGCCAACCCAAGAAACGCTGCTGCAGGTACTCTTAGACAGACCGACCAGAAAATCATAGCAGAACGCGGACTTGATATATTTTTATATTATCTGGTTGAACCTGAGAGATTCGGCGTTAAATCACAGCATGAGGCGTTAATCAGGCTTGCTGAATGGGGTTTGCCCGTCCAACCGGCATGGAAGTTGTGCGAGGGGCTTGATGATGTAAATGCTTTCATTTCTGAGTGGCATGAACAGAGATTTTCACTTGACTACATAACTGACGGGGTAGTGATAAAGCTCGATGACCTGACTCAATGGCCGGAAATAGGCGCGACCTCACATGCACCAAGATGGGCAGTTGCTTACAAATACCCGCCTGAAGAGGCAAGAACACGAATTCGCGACATAATTATCTCAGTCGGACGAACAGGCGCATTAACCCCCGTTGCATTGCTTGACCCCGTGAGACTTGCAGGGACTCAAGTTCAGAGGGCAGGGCTTCACAACGCTGACGAAATTTCACGCAAAGATATTCGTATCGGCGATATAGTGAGAGTGCGCAAGGCTGCCGAGATTATCCCCGAAGTAATTGAAGTTGAGAAGAGCTTGCGTACTGGTGACGAGAAAGTTTTCACTATGCCTTCTCATTGTCCGGCCTGTAATTCCGAAATTGTGAGACTGCCTGAAGAAGCTGCTTTCAGATGTCCTAACAGAGCTTCATGTCCTGCCCAGTTAATCGAATCACTCAGATATTTTGCCTCACGTGACGGCATGAACATTAAGGGGCTTGGTAAGAGTCTGGCTGCTAAACTCGTTGATTCCGGGAAAGTTAAGAGTCTCAGCGATATTTACAAGTTAAAGCTCGAAGACTGGATGAGCCTTGACAAGATAAAAGATAAATCAGCAGAGAATATAATCAACGAACTTGAACTATCAAAGTCAAGACCATTCGTGAATTTGCTCACTGC
>JAFSQO010000469.1 GCA_017446645.1 Synergistaceae bacterium
GAGTCCTTAAGCATTCCCTTTGCTACGACAAGATTTACAGGGGTGTCATCGACTATGAGAATTCTTGCTTCGGGACAAGTAAACGGTCCGTTGTCTTCCTGAGAGGGCATGACATCGAGGGCGTTCTCAAGCATCTTCTCGTACTCTGCTATAGTTCCCTGAAAACCTTCCTGAGCAAGCTGCTGTGTCAATTCCACAATGAATGTCGAACCTTTCCCGTAAACGCTTTCGACTCTTATGCTGCCCCTCATGAGTTCGAGCAAGTATCTCACGAGTGTAAGGCCAAGTCCTGCTCCCTGAATGCTTTGAGTCTCGTTTAAGTTGACTCTTGAAAACGAGTTGAATAATTTACCTAAATCTTCATGACGAATCCCGATACCTGAATCAGTTACTGAAATTGTGAGCTTGACACTTGAGCCTGAGACTTTTTCGCCGTTGACTTTCAGAACTATGCTGCCTTTCTGAGTGTATTTCACAGCGTTGTCAATAAGGTTCGCAATTATCTGCCTTATGTGATCCTCATCGCCGTAGAGGTGTTCCGGTAAACTTTTGTCAATGTCCAGAACGAAATTCAAGCCTTTATCATGAATGGCCTCAAAATTGCCTTCTTCCATGTCCATTAGGAGCTGCCATAAGTGATAATCTGTCTTATACAGGTCCACGTTGCCTGACTCGATTTTGGAGATGTCGAGAATGTTATTTATTATCGAGAGTAAGTGATTCCCTGCGCGTCTTATATCCATTGAGGCGCGGTGAATTTCAGGGTCTTTGCTTTCTTTCAGGATCATCTCGTTCATGCCTAAAATCGCGTTCATGGGGGTGCGTATCTCGTGTGAGGTGTTGGCAAGGAAATCGCTTTTTGCCCTGTTAGCAGCGTTTGCTATTCGAGTCGATTGTTCTGCTAAGATTCGCGAAGCCTCCAGCTCTTTTTCTACGGTGTTCATGCGTCTGTAAGTCGGTGCCTCATAGTAAAAGAACGTTATGAATAATACGATTGTAGCAGCTACATAACTAAATAAAATGGTCCTGATGAATAAATACTGGACGATATTAGCGAGAATTAACAGAGCCATTAGGACATTCAGCACTATGTATTGAGATTTCAGGGTGAAATATTCCTTGTGAGTTATCTGAAGCCACAAAGCCATAGCCACAAAGTAAAGAACATAGACACTTCGCCATAGTGTATTGTAGGGTCCGCGATTGAGTCCGCCTTCTCCTGATATTAGGAAAAAGAACCCGCCTTTAGTTCCTGGCAAGAGATTCAGCAGCAACACAAGGAAACTCGAATACAGCAAAACTTTATTAAACATGTCGAAAGCCTTGTCTTTTACCCTTACAAAAGCCTGAACGTAGCGCATCATGTGATAGGCATTGAGATTAATCATAGCATAGTAAGCCGTCCTGACAGTCAGGTTTATTATGTGCCTGTGTCCCCAGCCGTCTATTAAAAGTGTAGAGCCTACTTCGAGCAGTGCAGCAAGGAACGTTGACAGGGTGAGCAGCCTGAACCGCCGGTTAATCTCTGCCTTAGTTGCATACCTGATGAACAGGAACGCCGTCAGGACTCCCAGAAAGGGGAGCATAGTAGCTTCTATCCAAACGTTATCATCGGGCCTTTTGACGGGTCTCCGTTGGGTGAAAGTATGATGATGGGATCCATGAGGCCGGGAATTTCAGGCTTTGATGACTTCCTGAGCAAACCAGTCAACGGCAAAGAACTTGAGGAAATGCTGGCGAAATATATACCTTCCGAAAAAATCACCAAGGGAGGAGGAGACCAGAGCTAGATGCTGACTTACGGCTTTAACGTTTGGA
>JAFSQO010000470.1 GCA_017446645.1 Synergistaceae bacterium
AGTTATTGCTCATAAACCTTGCTATGGACACCCTTGCAGCAATTGCCTTCGGAACAGAACCGCCAAGACTTCAGTACATGAACGAGAAGCCAATACCCAGGGACGAGAGCATAATTACGCCCTCAATGTTAAGCGAGATTTTACTGGGAGCAGCGTATATCACGTTTATATGCCTCGCAGTGTTGTTTATGCCCAAGATTCGCGCGTTATTCATGACTAGTGACATAATTTATCTCAGGTCAGCGTTGTTTGCGGTCTTCATGATGTCAATCACGTTTAACGGTCTGTCAATGGCAACTTCAAGAAATTGCGTGTTAGTCATGCTGTTTATATTCATCCTGCAGTATGTCTTCGTAACTTTCGGAGGCGATGTCCTGAGTGTTCATGCTTTAACTCTTGATTCATGGCTGAATTGCTTTGTCTTGGCCTTCATGGTGATCCCTGTAAGGTTAGCCGGTAAGTTCTTACTCAGCAAGTACATGCCTGACTTAATCAAGCAGTAAATCCCAAGAAATTAAAGTCCCTCTTGATAATATGGTCAGGAGGGATATTTTTACGTATAATTAATTACTCAAATATCAGCAAAATTATTATTAACATGATATTAAAATGAGAGGAGAGAAAAATTTTTGCCGAAATATATATGTATTCACGGACACTTCTATCAGCCGCCCCGTGAGAACCCTTGGCTTGAGACCGTCGAAGTCCAGGAGTCCGCAGCACCGTGGCATGACTGGAACGCCCGCATCAACGCCGAATGCTACAGCAGGAACGCAGCCTCACGAATTCTGAACAAGCAGGGCGAAATAATCAAGATATGCAATAACTACTCACGAATGAGCTTTAATATTGGCGCGACTTTGCTGACATGGCTTGAGGAAAATGACCCGTTATGTTACTCTGCAATACTCGAAGCCGACAAACAGGGCATGAAGAGATTCTCAGGTCACGGCCCCGCAATGGCTCAGGTCTATAATCACATAATAATGCCTTTAGCATCAAGGCGCGACAAGGAAACTCAGGTCAAATGGGGAATAGCTGATTTCTACCATAGATTTCAGCGAAAGCCCGAAGGAATGTGGTTGGCCGAGTGTGCAGTCGACCTTGAGACTCTTGATGTCCTTGCCGAGAATGATATTTTATTCACTGTTTTGTCGCCATGGCAGGCCCAATCAGTGCGTTTCATGGGCTGGGGAGACTGGGAGGACGTTACAGGCGCAAAAATCGATACGACATGTGCCTACATCTGCAAATTGCCTTCAGGACGCAGCATGAACATATTTTTCTATGACGGCGATCTCTCTCAGAAAATAGCATTCGGCGGCTTACTCGATGACGGCGGAGTTTTCGCAAGGGCATTAATCGATGCTCACAATGCTCACGGAAAGCCCGTATTATCTCACGTTGCAACGGACGGCGAGTCTTACGGACATCATCACCAGCACGGCGACATGGCACTGGCTTATTGCCTGGAATGCCTGGATTACTCATCAGAAGCCCAATTAACGGTCTATGGCGAATTCCTGTCATTCTACCCTCCTGAGCGCGAGGTGAAAATCATCGAGAACTCATCATGGAGCTGTGCCCACGGTGTTGAACGCTGGCGGAGTAATTGCTCTTGCGGAGACGGTACACCAGGCTATCACCATAAATGGAGGAAGCCGCTAAGGGATGCTATGAACTCGTTACGTGACAGGTTTGCGGAACTTTATGAGTCCTCGAACATCTTTGCAGACCCCTGGGAAGCCCGAAACAGATACATTGACGTAATCCTTGACCGTTCAGAAAGCAACGTAAATAACTTTTTGCTCGAACAGACAGGACGCGATTTAACTCACGAAGAAAGAGTGAAGGCCCTGACTCTTCTTGAGATAGAACGTAATTCATTATTAATGTTCACGTCATGCGGATGGTTCTTTGATGAGATTTCACGTATAGAACCAGTACAGATAATGCGTTATGCTGCCTGCGCTATCGGAATGGCAAAGAGATCATTTAACGTAGATTTAGAGTCAGACTTCCTGAAGATACTTGCCCAAGCACCTAGCAACGTTCCTGAATTACAAGACGGCTCAAAGATTTACGAGCTGCGTGCAAAACAGGGCATGGTAGACCTTAAGCAGATGGCCGCATATTACGGGATAACGTCATTGCTTGATGACTACAAAGAAATTTTTTCAGAAGGCTGCTGGGACATGGCGGGTAATGCCTTAAGGCTTGATGTCAGCGAAACTCAGGCATTTTCAGCCGGACGGGTACATGTGAAATCTCGAATAACTGAAATCGAAGGCACTTATACATTTGCAGTGACGTATAATAAAGGCTACACTGAGAGTGCTTTGCTTTTATGCGGTATTTGTGAGAGTGATTCACTTGAGCCTCTTTCAGTTGACGATGTGAAAGATTTGCAGGCGTTATTCTATAACGAGGACAAGGCGAAACTTTTATTCGATACTTTTGGTTATGACCAGTTTACGATGAATAATATTCCGTCAAACTCGAAGAACTGGCTGATAAACGAGTTCCTTCAACAGGACATTAACAGGCTTGAGGACAGCATAAAAGATATAGTGAAGAACTATGACCAGCTGCTAGAGTATTTGACATTTCTGGGTTCAAAGCCTCCTGCAATAATCACGACAGCAGCAGAGTTTACTTTGACTTCAGAAATAGTGAAGAAGCTCGAAAACTCGAAGCCTGATCTTGAGAGCATAAGCCGTGATTTTGAGCTTGCGAGGTTCTGGCACATAAAACCGGACGAAGAACGCATCAAATTTGCCTTCTCAGACTGCATGAATGAGATACTGACTGCAATGTGTGTGGCTGGCCCTGATATAGCTTCATTGGAGGACCTGAACGCCCTGATAAAGTTATTTAACGGTGAATTTGACTGGCATCTTGGCCTTGAGGATACCCAGAATTTATATCACGAGCTAATCTCCAGAGAAGGCAAGGAATTACGTAAAGCCCCTGAGAAGCTCCGTTCAGCTTTATATGATTTGGGTAAATCCCTGAAGTTTGCTGACGAAATGCTGGAGAACGTAAAGCCTTAAAGCAATGATTATTGGCTAGCGATTAGTGGGTAGTTTTTCTGTTTTTCTTTCTACCCACTATAAACTATCCACTAGTTTTATCTCTCCCACCATTCTTGCTTGGTGTAGCCTAAGTACTGCATTTTTTCAAGGCATGACTTCCAGCTCTGCATTCTGATATTGTCGAATTCAAGCTCGTGGCTGTTAAATAAAAATTTCATTTTGGAAGCAGTTCTCAGGTTTTCCGGTTTTCTTGAAGACTCCTCGTAATTGGCCGAGTAAGCAAATAATACTATTATGGGCACTTCAGCAATCATAGTGATATTATGGGTTCTGTAGCCTGCCATTCTGATGCCCCAGTTGTTGCCGCCGGTTACAGCTCCGAGTGTGAATCTGCCGCCCTTGTTGTCGAACAAAGATGAAGCATTTACGTCAAGTTTCATGTCCTTGTCAGATTCTGCCCTGAACAGGGTGTAGACGTTGCCGTCTTCGTCATTGACATAGCACCCAAGAAGTTCGACGCTTAAGCCTTCTTTGAACTCGTAAGTCGGCGGAGCATAATCATAATTACCCTTGTAAGAGTCCTCGAACAGGGCAAACGCCTTATTACCCGTGAAGAGCATTGCAAAAAGTACTGCAGCTGCAAAAAGTTTTTTCATGATTTCTATAATTTCTCCTTCTTTGTCATGTACTCTGTGATTATATTATAATGTAAATGCAAGAAAAAAAATTTTCAGGAGATGAATTAACTTTGTTTTCGTTTTCGTTTACAAAGATTCGAGAAAAGATTACGAGCTTAATAAAGCCTTCGTTATATATGAGCGGCCTTAGTGACGTATTAAAGCTCTGGAGGACTGCCGACGCTAAAGATAAAGGTATATTGCTTCTCGTGTTCTCGCCGATGTTCTTGTGTATAGGTGGCCTTGTCTTCAGCGTAATTCACTTTGTCTTATTCGTCCTGCCTTCGTTCGTATTCGGCATATTTGGCTGGGGCTTGTTGACCGTGTTATTCTGTGCTGGGGGCAAATATTTCTACAAGCAGTTAACAGGTCATGCAATCGATAATGCTAACAAAGAGCAAATAATCGATGTCCAGTTTAACGAAGAGTCTGAAGAGCCTGAGCCTACACCTAAGAAGGCACGTAAGAAAGTCAATGCCGAATGATAAATTAACGCGTTTCAGCATAACTATTCCCGAAGATTTGCTGAGAGAGTTCGAGCAGAATTATTACTCAGACCATAAACGAGAGAATCGTTCGGAAGCCATAAGATTCTTAATGCGTGAATACATTTCCGGTGAACGCTGGAAACTGGACGATGATAAAGAAATTTGCGCAACTGTAACGATTATCTATGACCATCATTTGCCGGGCCTGTCATGTAAGCTCACAGCAGCCCAACACGACAGCGGTGATGTAATAATATGCTCTACCCATGTACACCTGAGTCATTTTTCGTGTCTTGAATGCATAATTACCAAGGGTCAGGCCAGTGACATAAAAAAGTTCATTGAGGCTTTGAAGGACATTCGCGGGATTAAGAGCCTAAACGTAAATATTACGGCAGAAGTATGAGGGTTACCATCACGCGGAACACGATTCACTCCTTATGACGGGAAACCCTTGATGTGAAGCCCTTTTTACCCTTTATGTGTCAGTAAACAAACGGTCTCAACGTGAGCAGTCTGAGGAAACATGTCGAACGCCCTGACGCTCTCAAGTCTGTAACCGTAACTCGATAAAATTTTGCAGTCCCTTGCTAACGTTGCAGGATTGCAGGATACGTAAATTATTTTTCTGATTCCGAAATTATTTATTGCGTCAAGTACCCGTCTCTCGCAGCCGTCTCTTGGAGGGTCAAGGACTACAGCATCAAAACTTGAATCTCTAAGGTCGCCGATAATCTCTTCGGAACGTCCGCAAAGTGCATTGACATTCGTAAAATTATTCGCCTGAAGATTTCTCCCGGCCATCTTCACTGCTCCGCGCCAATCTTCAATGCTGGTAACGTGTGAGGCATTCTCAGCAAGATAGCAGGTAAGTGAACCTGTACCGCTGTAGAGTTCCAGAATATTTTTTGCGCCAGTGGCCTGTGAACTCGCATACGTGAATAATTTTTCAGCCTGGCCCGTGTTGACTTGAAAGAATGATGTCGTGTCGAACATTAATCTATAATTGCCGAGCATCTCGCTGATTAATCCTGTACCCATTAAATTTTCTGTATAAGTTCCCAAAATCACGTTACCCGGCTTTGAGTTATGATTTATTGTCAGGGTGTCGGGTCTTGCTTCGTTGCCGAGTGCTGCCAGGGCTTTAACGCTTTTTGCTGAGAGCCTGCCGTTAATTACGAATGACAGCAAACTTTCGCCGGTATAAATTCCTGTTCGCGCAATGATGTGGCGTAATTTTCCCGTGCCGTTGAGTTCGTTATAGCCATCAAA
>JAFSQO010000471.1 GCA_017446645.1 Synergistaceae bacterium
GACATAAAACGAGAAGGGAAGGGTCAACAAGATAATCACTGCAACAAGAATAAGTGCTGCTTTAATAATAAATTGCTTCATGGTCATGTTCATGCTATTTGCCTCCTGACTCTAAAATTTATCAACAGGGATTAATTTCTCTGAGCTTCCGTCAGTAATAATAACTTTTGCTGCGGGTAAAATGCTCTCGATTGTCTCGTAAAATAATCTCTGCTTAGTGATTAACGGATAGGCTTTATACTCTTCGTACATATTATTAAATCTCGCTGCCTGACCGTTGGCTTCTGCAATTCGTGATGACTTTACGGCTTCTGCCTTCTGGATAATCTGGTCTGCTCTTGCCTCAGCCGAAGGAATTTGCTCTGAACGATACTTTCTGGCACTGTTAATCATTGTCTCGCGAGCCTGCCTTGCTGTCTCTACTTCCTTAAATGCCTGAATAATCTTGTCAGTCGGAGGTTCTGCATCCTGAACTGTGAGATTCACGCACTGGAGTCCGATATTGCTTTGAGCTAACATTTCCGTTAATTTATCGCGGACTGATGCCTGAATTTGCCCCTTTGCAGTCGTAATTACTTCATCGACCGGATAATCTGCAACGGTGCTCCTGATGCAGGCGAGTAACATGTTGCGCAAAATGCTCTCAGGGTTATCTGAGTTATAGAGATAGGCGACAGGGTCAGAAACTTTATATTCGAGATAGAAATCGATGTTCACAAAATTGAAGTCTGACGTAATCATGACGCTCTCATCTTCGCGTGCAGTGTTGCGTCCCTTTGAGTCAGTCTTGTAGCCTATGCCTGAGCCTTGTGTTGTCATGTCTACGATTTGGACCCTCTGCAAAAACGGGATTTTGAAGTACAGGCCAGCCGAGTCAGTACGCACGATTGTCCCGAACATTGTGATGACCGCCTGCTCCTGCTCGCCGACAGTGTAGAAGCCGTCAAGTGAGACGAAGACAGACAAGATTAATATTGCTATGACTGGGATAAAAAATTTTTGATACCTGTTCAACATTATAATACCTCCTGTTAATTAAAGATTTGTCCGGGCAGCTTTAACTTCTCTTTGTGCTGAAAATTTTTGTCGAACTCCTCAACATCTGAGTCACTTATGTAATAGCCTGCCGGTGTCTGGTAGACTCCTGTTATGCCGTCAAGATAGCCAGTGATTAATTCCCTGCAAAGGAAGAACGAGGAGTCAGCTCCTTCTGGTAAATCATGATACCTGATATTGAACTTGCTTGCGTAGTCAAAACCGCTCTTGCCGTAAAAAGCTATATTGCCCTCAATCAAGACCGCTCCGAAGCCCTGTATTGCTGCCTGATTCAGTGAGTAGTCCAACAAGATTTTGCCGTAGCCTTTGCGTTTTAATTCAGGCGTTACACATATAGGCCCCATTGTGAGCACATTTATATCTCTGCCGTCGTCTGAGTTGATTACAGTTTTCATAAACATATTTTGCGCGATTATTTTGCCTTCACGTTCCATGACAAAATCAAGTTCTTTCACGAAAGCAGGGTCATCACGCAGCACATGAATCACGTAATGTTCACTGCAGCCCGGCCTGTAGATGTTCCAGAAAGATTCGCGTATGAGATTCTCGACTTCTCTGTAATCTTCAGGTCTTTCCTGACGAATAATATAATGCAAATTAAAAGCCTCCCGAAAAATTTTTTTGTGTCTATTATAATAATAAATCACGAAAGGAGCGAAAATTCATGAGCAAAATCTATAATATTTACGGCGATAACACTCACTCAATGACCCTAAAACTTCTGGAGGAGTCAAAAGCAATTAATCTCGTACCGTCAGGAGGCAGTGTAGCACTCAAGCCCAATTTAGTCGTAGCAGGTTCACCGGACAACGGGGCAACGACTCATGCAGGAATTTTATCAGGCTGCATAGAATATTTCAGAGACAACGGAGTCAAAGACATCACCATAACCGAAGGCAGCTGGGTAGGCGATGACACTTCACGGGCAATGAAACGGGCAGGCTATGATGAAGTCTGCAAGAAATATAATGTACCATTTTATGACTTAAAGCACGATAAGACCCGCAAAATTAACACTCAAATCGGACCGATAGAAATTTGCGCACGTTCGCTTGACGCAGGATTACTCGTTAATCTTCCAGTTCTGAAAGGACATTGCCAGACAGTAATGACCTGTGCGTTAAAGAATCTCAAGGGCTGTCTGCCTGACAGGGAGAAAAGACGCTTTCACTCACTTGGCCTGACGAAACCAATAGCAGCACTCGGAGCAGCGTTAAAGAGCAAGCTGATTATAGTGGACAGCATTTGCGGAGATCTCAATTTCGAGGAAGGAGGCAACCCGGTTCACACGAACAGAATTTATCTCGGTACTGACCCCGTACAAATCGATGCTTACGGATGCAGCTTAATGGGACTTGACTTAGACGAAGTGAAATATATCAGGCTAGCAGAATCTTTCGGAGCAGGAAGCACTTCATTCACTGAGCAAGATATTGTAAATCTCAATACACCAGAGAACGCGGGCAAGTATCCAAGACCTTCAGGGACAGTAGCAAGGCTTGTGAA
>JAFSQO010000472.1 GCA_017446645.1 Synergistaceae bacterium
ATATAAATCTTGATGTCAAAGCAGGCGAGAAAATAGCAATAGTAGGCCCTACAGGTTCCGGAAAGTCTACACTTGTTGACTTAATCCCCAGATTTTACGAGCCAACATCAGGACGCATCATAATTGACGGCTATGACATTCGGGAGTTTTCCCTGAAAGACCTACGCAGACAAATCGGCATAGTGCCTCAAGAGAGCATCTTAATGAAAGGAACTTTGGCATTTAACATAGCTTACGGGTTAAAAAATATTGACATGGACAAAATCATCGAAGCCAGTGAAATCGCAGATATTAGGGACTTTATCGAGGGCCTTCCTGATAAGTTCCAGACCCAGACAGGCGAACGCGGTGTAACTCTCTCAGGCGGCCAGAGACAACGCATAGCAATTGCAAGGGCAGTAATCCGGGACCCCAAAATCTTAATACTTGACGAAGCCACAAGCTCACTCGACAGCGCAGTAGAGCACCAGGTTCAAGAGGCAATTAACCGCGCAATGACTGGACGGACAGCGTTTATAATTGCTCACAGATTATCAACAGTGAGAGACGCTGACAGGATACTGGTACTCAAAGACGGCAAATTCATTCAGTCCGGTACACACGAAGAATTATTGCGTTCCGGGGGACTTTATGCAGAGTTATATAATATGCAGTTTGGTGAATAAAATGCTTCAATCATATATGAATCACGTAAGGGGCGAGAGATATAATTTTCTTGTTGACGTAATTTTTACCCCTTTTGCATGGATAAGCAGCTGGGTTATATCGTTTATGAATTTTTTGCGTCTTCACGGCCTCCTGAAAACTCAAGAACCTCCGTTGCCCCTGATAAGCGTAGGCAATATCACGTACGGCGGCACAAACAAGACTCCTTTTGTCGAAATGCTTGCGAAGTTTGCGCTTTCTAAACACGTAAAAACAGGCATAGTAACCAGAGGCTACTCCGGTAAATCGCAAAGTAACATGGCGAGCATAATTCTTAATGGTCAGGGTAATCGCGATTTTACAGGTGATGAGCCGTTGCTGTTATCCCGTGAACTCCCTGAAGTCCCCGTTGCAGTTGCCCGTCACAGGATCGACGGCGTAAATAAGCTGAAATCACTGGGCTGTGAGCTTGTAATTGCAGATGACGGCTTTCAACACAGGTCATTAAGCCGTGATGTCGATATAGTGTTAATCGATTCAATATGTCCGTTTGGCTCTGGGAAATTAATTCCTGCCGGGATAATGCGCGAGAAGATTAACGCAATCTCAAGGGCTGACATAGTAGTCCTCACGAAATCCGAGCAGGTTCCAGTCAATGAGCTTGAAAATCTGCGAGAACTGGCAAGCAAATATATCTCACCTGATAGGATTTTCACGTCAAGACTCGAACACGATGGCTGGATAGGCACAGAACCCCCGAAAGGCTCAAGGGTCTTTGCGTTCTCAGCTATAGGCAGTCCTGAGAGTTTCAGGCGTTCGGTTATGAATTCCGGGCTTGTTCTCACGGGCGAAAAACACTTCCGGGATCATCACAGATATACGCTGAAAGATTTAGAATGCCTGTGTTCCCTTGCAAGAAAAAATAATTCGCAGTTCATGATATGCACCCAGAAGGATTTATTCAACATGCCTGATAGCTGGTCTTGCGAAATCCCTTTAGTAATTCCCAAAGTCAAGGCCGTAGTGAACGAGTCAGAAAGATTTTTCGAGACCTTAACCCATGACCTAAAGCCAAAAATTATAGTAGCTTCAAATGGTTATGGCGAGGATTCTATAGGCGTTATGTTAGCCAAGAAACTGCGCAGGAGATTTCGAGAGTCAGAAATTTGGGCCTTCCCGTTAGTCGGCCGGGGGGACGCATACATAAAAGAAGGCTTTGAAGTGAAGTCTGCACCGTCAGTTACGCCTTCAGGGGGAGTGTTAAAATACAGCCTGAAGGATTTATTAGGCGACATGAGGGCAGGATTATTAAAGCATGTCCGTGCTCAGTTAGGTGACTGGAGGAAAATCGCAAAATCAATCAGAACCCCGATCTGTGTAGGTGACGTGTATCTGCTCTTGCACACTTTATGGGGTTCAGGGGCCAGGCCGTTATTTGCTGCGACTGCCAAAACAGTATATCTTAGCGGACACTGGAGACTGGAGCGCGCTTTAATCAACAAGTTCACTTTACGAACATGGACACGTGATGCAAAGAGTGCGGAACAATTAGGCGACAATGCTGTATACTCAGGAAGTCCGATTATGGATTTGCTGTACGAAGACGAGAATTATGACTCCGGGAAAATTTACTCACCTGAATTCGGCGATGTGATTTTGCTTTTACCGGGCAGCAGGCTTCAGGCATGTAAGGACGTTAAATTACTTCTTGATGCTGCGGAAATCCTAAGCTCTCAGGGTGAAAGCAAATTCAGAATGGTCCTGGCACCTACACTTCCGGTTAAGGAATTCCTGACAAGCTGCGAATCTTATGGCTGGAAAGTTAGCATTACTCATGACTCACTCATCAAAGACGGCATAAATATAGAGCTTACATCGCGGTCAATAGCAAGCTCGACACAGGGTGTGAAAATCCTGCTGGGACTTGGAGGAACGGCTAACCAGTTATGCGCGGGGTTGGGGATTCCTGTAATCTCGATTGATGAGAAAGGTAAACGCGTCCAGAAAAAATTGCTGGGTGATTCGGAAATCCTCACGGAAAATAATCCGGAAGCCCTTGCCGAGTGTGCTTTACGGGTTTTGCGGGACAAAGAGCTTTACTCATTCATGAGCAATTCAGGACGCACCAGAATGGGAAGCACCGGAGCACTTGACGATATAGTAAATTATGCCGGGCAGGTCATGGGCTGGGACATTCGCGAACGTGTCTACAAAAAAATGCAGGCTGGGACATAATTCCTAACCTGCGTTGTGTTTAATTGCTTCTATTTCTATTATTGCTCCTACTATTTCTTCTATTGCTGCTTCTAGTTCTATTGCTATTGCTGTTTCTATTTTTATTTCTTGCATTATTGCTGTTATCTTCTTCGTGAAAGAGTCCGAAGCGTGAGAAATCCGGTTTGTCATTCTCAAGGGCTTCTGCAGCGTTGGCCATTAATTCGACAAGGACGTACTTGTCATTAATCCTGATTGCACCGACCTCGCTCTTGTCGACTTTGAGACTCGTACACACTGCATTCAAGATATTGCCTGTAGTCTGTAACTTGCTGCTCCTGAATCTCTT
Source organism: Synergistaceae bacterium (assembly GCA_017446645.1). GTDB lineage: Bacteria > Synergistota > Synergistia > Synergistales > Aminobacteriaceae > JAFUXM01. Next base: position 3,209 of record JAFSQO010000472.1, read on the forward strand.
GAAGACTCCTTTGGGTTTATCAGATTTTATTTTGCTTGAGTGTTTGCCCTGACTCTGTGAAGACTTCCTGACTTTGCGCTCCAGTTCGTGTTTGAGTTCGTTAGCGAGATCATAGCCCTTATTCTTTGCACTCAGGACAGCGAGTAATTTAGCGATTAAAATTTTCGGTTCAGCACGCTTGATTAAGTCATCAGCCCACTTTACGCACTCACTAAAGAACGAATCAACAGGTGCTGCAAAAATGTCCTGTTCAGCCGAGTCTCTCCATGAGGCGCGGATTTTATCTATTCCGGGAATATCGAGCCACTCTGTTTTTATCTCTGTGCCCTTGAGCATCTCTCGGAATCTCCCAAACTCTACAGGAGAAAGCAAAACCAGATTCACCCCTTCATGACCTGCACGGCCTGTCCTGCCGCTTCTGTGAATGAAAGTCTCGCGGTCATCGGGCAGTCCCAGCTGAATGACGTGACTCACGCCTTCGATATCGAGTCCTCGTGCTGCAACGTTCGTAGCTACAAGACAGGGAATCGAGCCGGATTTGAACGATGCCAGAACTGCGTTACGTTCGTCCTGTGTCATATCTCCCTGCAATGCTGCCGCGCTGAAACCGTGATCCTGTAATCTCTGGGCAATCTCAATTGACTCTAGCTTAGTGTGACAGAAAACCAGACTCCTAGAAGGGTGTTCCCATAACAAAATGTCAACTAAACCCTCAAATCTCTTTTTAGACGGAATTTTATAGACTTTATGCAAAATATCTTCGTGCTGCTCGCCTTCTTCGTTAATTGAAAGGGTCAAAGGCTCATGAAGATAGCGATTCGCAAGGTCGCGAACTTCCAAAGGCATCGTTGCAGAAAACAGCCAGCGTCTTCCTTCAGGTAATGAGTCGAGAATTGCTTCAAGCTCCTCACGAAATCCCATATCGAGCATCAAATCGCCCTCGTCCAGGACAACGCTGTGAATCTCGTCAGTCTTGAGGCTGCCCCGTTGAATGTGGTCGCGAACTCGTCCGGGTGTCCCTGCTATGACTGCAACACCGTGACTCAGAGTCCTAAGCTGTGGGTAAATGTCCATGCCTCCAACAAGTGAAGCCGTCTTTATCTTGAGGAATTTGCCGATAAATTCTGACTCCTCTGCTGTCTGTTGAGCAAGTTCCCTAGTCGGGGCAAGAATGAGAATTTGCGGAACCTTCTCGCCGATCTTCATCTCCTGCATTAACGGGAGAAGAAACGCTAAAGTTTTGCCTGAACCTGTCTTTGCCCTGACGATTAAATCATGATTCCAGTCCTCAGAGAGCACGCAGTCCTGAACTTCCATAGGAGTGTCGAAGCCGTGCTGTTCGAGAGCCTGCAATAGTTCTTTTCTGAGACCGTATGAACGAAAATCCAAAATACTATATTCCTCCAAAAATTTTTATATACACAATTTATCTATTATCGCACAAAAAAATTCAGAGGCGAATCACTGAATTCTGCCCCTGAGTAACTAGTTAATTATCTTCTTCTCGGTCTGATATAATCTCCGTAGACCCAAACTGTACTATCTTCGTCTTCAGGGTCTTCGATCTCGTACCATATTTCGCCGTAAACTGAGGTCTGCGACAAAACCGTGACTCTGTCGCCCTTGAAGAGCCTGCCCACTATGTCAGCGTCAGTATCTGGGTCTGTCCTGTAGCGAACGTAATCACCCGTGCAGACTCCCTGAGCTGGGAAGTCGCGGAATTTTGCTGCTGCGAAAGCTCCGGAAGACAAGAGGCATAACAAGATAATTGCTGCAAAAAGTTTTTTCATTATAAATTCTCCTCCTGTGATTGCGATAATAATTTGC
>JAFSQO010000473.1 GCA_017446645.1 Synergistaceae bacterium
AGATTATATGACGTGGGAGTTTCAGGTCTTCACAGGGTCTTGTCGCACATTGACGAAATCATGAGCGCAAGTGTCATCATTGCCGTTGCAGGTATGGAAGGTGCACTCGCCAGCGTCTTAGGGGGTCTCGCTGACTGTCCAGTTATTGCTGTGCCTACTAGTGTGGGTTACGGCGCATCATTCGGGGGAGTGTCGGCATTGCTGGCTATGCTCAATTCATGCGCAAGCGGCGTTACTGTCGTGAATATCGATAACGGATTTGGTGCAGGGTATTTTGCCTCAATGATAAACAAGATTAGAATAGAAGGTGAAAAATAAAATGATGAAAAAAGTTTTTGCTTTCATGGCCGTATCGTTAATGCTGTTCTCATGGGCGGCTCATGCTGATACTGAAAGTTTTGATGTCGCAGGTACATGGCTGATTAAAGGCGTGGGACATGTCGATAAAAGTTTTGTGCGTTCAAGTCTGGAATTAAGCGGCACTATGTACCTTCAGACACAAAGCAGGGATGTTTTATCTCAGGATATGCGTATGCTCACTAGTTACGATATTTATCTCAGAATTGACGCAAGCACTCTTAACATTAAAGTCTACGATAAGCACATCGAAAACGGAATTAAAATTAATGTTCCTGTTCCTACAAGAATTCCTACTGCTGAATATCCGATTAAACTTCCTGATGTTACGTATGATGATATAACTTATTCGGCAACACTGACAGGCGCAAATTCCGGGACTGTAACGATAACGGGCGTAATTAAAGACGTTGACGTAATCGGCGATTTAGAACTCGACTCAGACTGCAAAATATGGAGAGCAGGTACTCCCGAACCTGAAATTGACGAGGGAAAAAACAGCGGGTGTAATTCTTTCTTTGGGATAATGGCAATGATTTTAACTCTGGGGGTGATTAAACGTGTTCGGTACTGATATAGGCATTGACTTAGGCACTGCTACCGTCCTGATTTACGAGAAAAGACACGGCGTTGTTCTTCGTGAGCCCTCTGTTGTCGCCGTTGACCAGGACAGCGGAGAAATTCTCGCAGTGGGCTATGAGGCTAAAAGCATGGTCGGACGTACTCCCGGAAGTATCGTATCAGTGAGACCGTTACGGGACGGAGTTATCGCGAATTACGGCATGACCGAAGCAATGTTACAGCACTTCATGAGACGCGTAACTAAAGGCTCGCAAAGATTTTTCAGGAACAGAGTTATGATTTGCGTTCCGTCGGGTGCTACTGACGTTGAAAGAAGAGCAGTACTCGAAGCAGCTCTCGAAGTCGGCGCAAGAGAAGCATATCTCATTGAGGAACCTATGGCGGCGGCTATCGGGGCTAATCTCAATGTCGAAGAAGCACGCGGCAAAATGATTGTCGATATTGGCGGAGGTACTACGGATATTGCTGTAATCTCTCTCGGAGGTGTCGTGAAATCTAAATCTCTCAGGCTCGGAGGAGATAAATTTGATGAAGGCATTATGCGCTATCTCAGAAGACAGTATAATCTCGCTATAGGAGACCAGACTGCTGAAAATCTAAAAATCATGATAGGCACTTGCACCCCGTTGGAACAGGACCAGAGAATGATTGTCAAGGGAAGGGATTTAGTGCAGGGACTTCCAAGACAGA
>JAFSQO010000474.1 GCA_017446645.1 Synergistaceae bacterium
GGCAAAAAGTCTCTCGGCGAAATTGAGGCAAAACTTGCATCACTGGGTTGTGCCCTGAGACCCAGTAAACCCGGTGCTGTCTCTGATTCTGATTCTCTTGATGACATTTTTGACGATGATGAAGATGAATTTGAGGCAGAGCAGGAAACAGAGTCAGAAGCCGAGTCAGAAGCAGTAAGCCCGGATGATGCTGAGAAAGCCGAAACTGAATCAGAAGACCTAGCTCAAGAACCTGAAGCTGAAGAAAAGCCTAAAGCAAAGACTAAAAAGTCCAAGCCCAAAGCTAAGAAGCCTGAGACTGATGCAGAATCAGAACCTGAATCAGAAGCTGAACCTGAGACAAAGACTAAGCCCAAGGCAAAAGCTAAGTCAAGCAGGTCTAAAAAAGAAACGCAGTAACACGCACAAAATAAATCAGGAGGTGTATTTTTAATTGCGACATCATGTTGACCACAGGACACTCGGCCGCTATGGAAGCCATAGAAGATTAATGCTCGCTAACATGGCAGCAAGTCTATTTCTCAACGGGCATATCACTACGACTGTTACACGTGCCAAAGAATTACGCAGGGTAGCAGAGAAATTAATCACCCGTGCAAGAGGCGGCAGTGTTCATGATATACGCGTAGTTTTCTCGAAGATGCCCCACAAAGAGGCTGCAAAGAAATTATTTGCTGAGATAGCCCCCAAATTTCAGAATTTTGACAAGGGCGGCTACACAAGAATAGTAAAGCTTGGCGCACGTAAAGGCGACGGCTCACCGATGGCAGTGATTGAACTTGTTGAACGAACAGAAGAAGAGAAAAAGTAATGCCCCCTTGATTGAGGCATGTTCTCTTTCGTTCTCATATAATCATCATAGCATCAGCAATAACGAAGATTTTACGGGACGTGCTTTGAAAGACGTCTCGTTTTTTGTAAACGAAGGAGAAAGAATAGCGATACTCGGTCATAATGGCAGCGGCAAGTCAACACTGGTGAAAATCCTGGGCGGACTTCAGGAAGCGTCAGAAGGCAAATGCTTAATCAATGGCATTGACATTAACGAGATGGACTTCAGGGAACTGCGCACTACAATCGGCATGGTCTTTCAGGATCCTGAGAATCAAATAGTCGCGGCCATGGTCGAAGATGATGCAGCCTTTGCCCCGGAAAATCAGGGCCTCCCGTCAGACGAAATTCAGGCTCGTGTTGATGAGGCACTAAAGCAGGTGAATTTGCTTCACAAACAGGGTGCTTCAGTGTCTGCACTGTCAGGCGGAGAAAAGCAGAGGCTCGCCCTTGCAGGAGCATTGACTGCCCGCGTTAAATGCCTGATCCTTGATGAGGCTACGGCCATGCTTGACCCAGTAGGCAGAGTCCATGTCGAGAACGTCATGAAAGAACTTCACAAGTCCGGCATGACTATAATTCAGGTTACTCATCAAATCGAGGCGGAAAATTTTGACGACATTCAGCGCGTCATAGTTTTATCACACGGCGAAATAATCTGGCAGGGAGTTACCCGCGATTTCTGGGAGAAGTCTGAGGCACTGGGCTTTGACTTGCCTGATGAATTCAAGATAAAACAATTATTTGCTGCCCGTGATATTAATTTCCCGGAATCTTTCAGGGATTGCAGGATTAATTTTCGTGAAGAGTCTGACACCTATGACCCTGCAAAATCTGCAAAGTTCGCTATACAAGATTTATCGTTCAAGTACGAGGACTCGACAACCCAGACCCTCGATAAAGTCAACGCGAATATCCCGGCAGGCCGGTGGCTCTCGATAATCGGCAGGACAGGCTCAGGGAAATCGACTCTTGTTCAGCACCTGAATGCACTATATAAGATTCAGGACGGCAGAATTCTCTTTGACGATAAAGCATTGCCTCAAAAGGGCGAAGAAGTTCATGAACTCAGGCGAAAAGTCGGCCTAGTCTTCCAGCACCCTGAAGATCAGCTATTCTCGTTTACTGTCAGGGATGAGTTAGCCTTTGCCCCAAAAAATGCAGGCTTCACTAAACATGAACTTGACGAAGCAGTGTTATACGGGCTTGAGTGTGTAAGCCTTGATGAAAGTTTTCTTGACAGGAATCCCATTGCTTTATCGGGCGGTGAAAGAAGGCTCATTGCTATTGCCTCAGTCCTTGCAGCAAAACCGGAGTGCATTGTCCTTGATGAGCCGTTAGCAGGACTTGACGCTCACTATCAGCACCAAATTCTCAACATGCTCAAGAAATTGCGTGATAACGGCAGGACTGTAATCACGATTACTCATGATTTAAGCATGGCATTGAACTACAGCGACAGAATATTAATCATGGGAGACGGCAAAGCTATTCAGGAAGGCAGCCCCCATGAAGTCATAGCGTCCATAATGCATAATCTGGAACCCGGAGCATGGCCTGATGTCCTGAGATTTTCGGCTAAGATTCACGAGATAAATAAAGATTTTCCACTCTTATATAATTACGAGGATTTTATATCATGTATTTCACAAATATAAGTTTGGGCCAGTATGTCCCGACAGGTTCGTTTATTCACAGGCTTGACCCGAGGGCAAAATTATTCTCGCTGTTGTTTATAATTTCGGCTGTTTTCCCTGCAGAAAATTTTATCAAGCTCTCATTCTGGACGGCGTTATTATTCCTGCTCGTCTGGGTCTCAAAAATTTCGTGGCGGATAATCCTCATGACTGCACGGCCAATATTTTTCTTGATTATATTTACGTTTGTATTTAATCTCTTCGCTGACTCATTATTGCGGGCTTTACTCACGTCCTTAAGGCTGCTTGTATTGATGCTCTTTGCCGTTATATTGCCATTGACTACTGCACCGCTTGAACTCGCTGATGGTCTTGATTCACTGCTGAGGCCGCTGGGTAAAATCGGCTTCCCGGCTCACGAGAGCGCGATGATGATAGGTATGGCGTTGAGATTTATCCCGTTATTAATGCAAGAGACCGATAAAATTATACGTGCCCAGTTATCACGAGGAGCAAGGCTTGATCAGGGAAATATTTTCAAGAGAGTCAGGGCATTTTTCCCGGTGCTGATTCCCCTGTTCATCATAATCTTTCGCAGAGCTGACGAGATTGCCCTCGCTATGGAAGCAAGGGGCTATGAAGGAGGTTCAGGGAGAACCCGACGCAGGCCGTTAATCTGGAAAGTGAAAGACACAATCGTTGTTACAGTCTGCGCTTTAGTGTCAATTTTGTTAATCTTGTTATGAACTACTCAGCAAAAATTAGCTATATCGGCAAAAATTACTCGGGCTGGCAAGTTCAACCTGACGCAGTGAGCATTCAGGAGATTATCGAGTCAGCCCTCTCACAAATAGCAGGTACTAGAGTCAAAATCACAGGAGCAGGCAGGACTGATAAAGGCGTAAATGCTTGGGGGCAAGTCGCTTCGTTCAACCTTCAGAAAGTCTTTGAGCCTGACAAGTTAAGACTCGCAATAAACTTTTATCTGCCAGAAGACATCAGGGTCATGAAAATCTTTCACGTTCCCGATGATTTCAACGCACGATACAGCGCAATTTCACGCGAATACAGATATTTCATAATTCACGGCTCAGTCTGTCCTCCTGTATTTAATAATTATGTCTGGTGGCGTAAGGGCAAGGCATGGGATTTCGATTTAGCAAAACAGGCTTGCAAGATCATTCAGGGCAGGCACAACTTCAGGGCGTTTTGCAGGGCCGGTGAATGTCCTGATGACCCATTCAGAACTATCGAGAAATTGCGAATCAGGACTCACGGAAATCTCTCAATCATGAGCATTAAAGCCCCGTCATTCCTGACTAACATGGTGAGAATCATAGTAGGCAATATCAATGACGTTGCCCTTCACAAGAAAAGCCTTGAGTGGCTCGAAAATTTATTAACGGGCAGTGAAAGAATAGAATCAGCCATGACCGTGCCTGCTTCTGGACTCTGGTTCTGGAGGGTGAATTATTAAAGAGCCAGAGATTTATCTCCCTGACCCTTATTGATTCGCTACTGCAGAACAGGCGCAGTCTCGCTAAGTTCATCAACAGCCGTCCTTGTGCCCGTCTTGTCTATCTCGAAGACCGACCAGTATTGCCCTGATTTATCTTTATCTTTAGGAGGCGTGTATGTCCTGAGCAGCTTCCCATTGTAATAAATACTTGCCTTGATGTTCGAGTTAGCCCAGTCAACGGCTTCAGAATCATTCCATTTGACAAAGAATAAATATCTCGTTGATGCAAAGCGCGTGAAATCTGTGTAATAATAATTAAGACCCAAGACGCTCAAAGTAAGCTTAGTCATCCTAACTGCTTCTCGTCCGTTGGGAGCATAAATCACTTTGTTTGCGTCAAGTTCTGAATCTGCCTGCTTTGTCTGTGAAGGAAACGCGACAATCATGTAGTTATCGAGTTTTATTTTCCCTGCGTCAAGATACACTGAATACTTCTTCACGTTATTATAAATCGTCCTGAAAATATTTCTCGTTGTACCCGAACCAGGAGGAACTGTTATGCCTGAGAACGTGTGATTGTCGTAGCCCGATTTGCTCACGCTGATTGTATAATTGCCTGACTGAAGATTGCTGAACGTGTATTTGCCATTGCTTGCCTGAGTCGATGTCGGATTAAACGTAGTCCTGTTCTCGTCCCTCATTGCTGTAACTGTTGCACCTGATAAAGCCTTGCCGTTCTCATCGCTTAAATAGACATCAAGTGTTCCCGTTCCTGTCTTCACGAGTTCTGCGTTGACGCTCACGGTTTTATTCGCAGGAATATATACTCTTGTCCTGTAAGTCCTGTATTGATTGCTGGCGTAAGTCGCATAGATACTCAATGAATAATTCCCAGCCTCTGCATCGATTGTGAAGCTGCCGTCGGAATTAGTTTTGACAGTTTTCTCAACAATACCTGAACTGCCGGTAATGGACACAGTTGCGCCTCCTGATATTGTGCTGCCGTCGTCCCAGTTTTCGACAGTGCCCTTTAACGTCCCTGAAGGATTCGTGACTTCGATTTTGTCAAACGCCTTCTTTATCGTGAATATTTTATAGCTGTTGAGCTTCATTTGCTGGGCTGCCCTGATGACATTTCTTCGGACTGTGTGGAAGTTCGAGTTATTATCAAGTCCCATGCTGAGTGACTTATACCAGACTTTGCCGAGTTCCTCCCATGTGAGGGCATCATAATATCTTCCCTTTTCGAGATTAGAAACTCCGTCCTTATGCATTAAATAAGCAGCGTGAGTAATCAGCCTGCAATAAGTGTGGCAGCCGTTGCCGTCGTTGTAACCGGAACCTGATTGAATTCCGGGAACTGTTGCGTAATGTTCGTAAAGTTCATCAAGGGTCTTAATCGAAGTCAGACCGAAGCCAGCATTCTTTGAAAGACTTTCTACTGAAATATCTTCTCTTGCGTCTCTAAGGCATTGAGTTTTGTCTTTGAAATAAGTTATCCCTGTGTCAGGGTCGTTGTCGTCGTCAGCCCTCCAGCCATGCCTCCAGTCTTTATCTCTAAGACAGCCGAAAATGTCAGCATAGCCGTCATCGATTGCTCCTGTAGCATTGTTGTAACTTATGCCTCCAGTAGTGAAATACAGAACTGCATGGCCGGTCTCGTGTGTCAGAGTGTCAAGTCCGATAGCACGGGTCAAATCAAACTTTGCACTATCGTATATATCTCCGAC
>JAFSQO010000475.1 GCA_017446645.1 Synergistaceae bacterium
CACCTCGTCTGCCTACCCTGCCCCTTAGCTGGTACATCTGGGCGAGGCCAAGCTCTTCTGAATTATCGATAATGATTGTGTTAGCCCTGCCGACATCCAGGCCGCTTTCGATTATTGTAGTAGCGATTAATATATCAGTCTGGCCGGAATAAAATTCAAGCATGGTTTTCTCCAGTTCACGTTCACCCATTTGGCCGTGAGCAATATTTATCTTTGCTTCCGGGAAAAAAGTTTCGAGCATCTTCAAGTGTTCAGGCATTCTTGAAATCTTGTTAGAGAGAAAGTAAACTTGTCCGCCCCTGTTGAGTTCGTAGGCAATTGCCTTGCGGATTACGGCAGCATTCCAAGCTCCTGCAAAGGTCGTAACGGGTAATCTGTTTTCTGGCGGTGTGGTCAGAACCGAAATGCTTCGTAAACCCTGAAGTGCCATCGCCAAAGTCCTTGGAATTGGAGTAGCAGAGAGGCTTAATATGTCAACAGAGCCGTAATTTTGCCTCAAGCCTTCTTTGTGCATTACCCCGAATCTGTGTTCTTCGTCTATGACCAGTAATCCCAGCTTCTTGAATTTCACGCCTTGCTGTAATAATTTGTGGGTGCCTATGAGTATATCAATGCTGCCTTCTTGAGTCTGCCTGAGTGTATCCTTTGCCTGCTTTGAAGTTACGAATCGAGACAACAGGCCGACTTTAACGGGAAAGCCTGCTAGCCTTGACTGGAACGTAGCATAATGCTGCTGGGCAAGTATAGTAGTAGGGACTAAGACACATACCTGAAAGCCTGAGTTAATTACGCGAAAAGCTGCACGCAAAGCCACTTCAGTTTTGCCGAAGCCTACATCGCCGACTAATAATCTATCCATTGGGAAGTTGCTTGATAAGTCCTGCATAATCTCGTCAATTGCTTTTAACTGGTCAGCCGTTTCATTATATGGGAATGACTTTACGAACTCGTTGTAATATTCGTTAATAGCGTCAAATGGGGCACGTCTCTCAAGTTCACGTTTTGCATAGATTTCGAGTAAGATTCTTGCTTCTTCCTGAGCCTGTTCGAGGGTCTTCTGAGAGCGTATTTTCCAGCCTTTGCCTTTAAGACTATCAAGGACAGTATTCTCGTCTTCATGTTCGTTTAGTCCTGTGATTTTATAAGACTGCAATACAGGTATCAAGAGTCTCTGGTTGTTGGCGAACTCAATTACAAGAGCGTCAACTGGTGACCCCCCTGCCCTGATGTTCTCGATACCCCTGAATACGCCTCTCCCGTAGTCATCATGAATAACGAGCTGTCCCGGTGATAATTTGCCTTCGTTCCATTCATTAGGAGCGCGCCATTTTGTGAGCTGGACGTTGACCGTAACGCCCGATAATTCCCTGTCAGAGATAAATATTTGCTTTGAGTTATTATCGACAAAACCTGCGGTCAAAGCAGCCTCGTGAATCTCAAAAGGCAGTTTATGAAAGACGGGATTATTCGTGAAGACTTTGACACTGTAATTTCTATCGTGATAGTCAGCACAGAGCTTCAGGATAAAATCAGGGTCGCCTTTAAACGCAGGAATGGCTTCAGTAGCGAGTTCAGCGTCAGTCCTGTCAGTCTTGCCGGTAACTCGAATGACTGGGAACTCAGCAAGCGATTTAAACGTCCTGTCCCATATTTCGAGCTTGTATTCTGAGCCAATTTCGTTATAGACTTCACACCACAGCCACATGAAAGATTCAGCCTGAGACTCTATCTTGTCGGGTTCGTATAAGACAACGCAGGTATCTTCCGGGAATAACTCAATCGGGAACTTGTGCAGGATTTCCCCAAGACCGTGCAGGGTTATCTCGTCCATGTTCATTAGCTGCCAGCCTGTTTTCTGGGTGTCAGGGTGAAATGAGCCAATGCGTTCTATCTCGTTATCCAAGAATTCGAGTCTTAATGGCATTGAGTAAGCAGGGTCAAATATATCCATTATGAAGCCTCGCTGAACATATTGACCTGGTGCCCAGACCAGATTAGAATTTTTGTATCCGTAAGCCTCAAGCCATAACTTTATTTTCTCTGGTGAAAAGTTTTGTCCGAGTTTGAGCTTTAACTCAGTATTCCCCAGCAGACAAGATGACATAATCGACCCCGGTGTAGCGACAAGGACTCCTGAATCCTTCAGCCAGTGTCTTATGGTCTCGCCTCGTTCTGTTAATAATGCGCGTATGCCTGTGTTTTGCTGAGACAACGGCGGCTCGTTCAGCATGAAAATATTTCGTTCAGGGTGAAGGCTCCTGAAGTCCCGAAAAAATTCTCCGGCCTGAAGGGTGTCAGACAGTATTGCCAGCGTGTGAGGCTCATTCGGACAGGTGAAGGCTCTGGCAGAAATTCCTGCGCGTTCAAAGACTGCTTTGTTGGCTAATAATCGTGAAATAGTTTTTAATACAGGACGTTTTTTCAAGTATGTAAATTCTCCTTAATTTTTCAAGAAAATTGCTGCGTAAATATCTGACAGGGCATTACGCATTGTCGGATAATATTTTATATTCACAAAGACAAAAAGTATAATAGCAAATAAATTTTTTCTAGCTAAGACCTTGCTTCGTTTTGTGAGAAATTTTGCTTTTTGAGCCAATAATTCACGATTGCGCTTAGTGATACCCGATTCTTCAGGAGCATTTACGAACGTCATGTAAAAATTTGCTAAATTCAATGAGCTTGTGACCCTACTTTTGAGATTTGCGGGCTTTTGACTCTTGAATACCTGCGTGGTCGTGCTTTCATGTCTCCTGTAACGAATGAGCTGCCTGTTGAGTAAATAAAGCGAGTCAGAAATTATTGCATATCTCCAGAGTCTTCCGTCATGTGCACTGCCTTCGATATCAAAAACATGAAATTTTTCGAGCAACTCACTTCTGAAACAGTAAGTACAGCCAGGTCTCAGGGGTTCAAGCCATGTATCACTAAGTCTAAACTGTATAATTTCGCCATCATCGCGATTAATATATCTAACATGAGCTTGAATCTTCTTGCCGTCGCTTTCATTAAACGGGATATAGTTAGAAACTAGCAGCATAATTTGCGAATTATTTATTATTGTGTGACTCATAACTTGAATTTTATCGGGCATCCATATATCGTCCTGGTCACAAGTAAATACGATGTTACCTTTCTTGCCGGCTAAATTACTCAGTGTGAAGGCGTGCCTGAAATTTTTGGCGAACCCCAAATTTTTCTCGTTCTGAAAAACTTTCCAGCCCGTTAATCCATGCTGTGAGATATAAGCCCTGCAGAACTCTAACGTCCCGTCAGTAGAGCAATCATCAGAGATAATAACTTCGTCAGGTATCCTGGTCTGTGTCCTGATTGAATCAAGTTGCTGAGAAATATATTTAATGCCGTTGAACGAAGCTATAATTACCGAAATTTTTTCGTTGTTCATGAAAGAAATTCTCCTTTTTTTTATTTATAAATTATACACGCTGATATAATAACGTAAATCACATGCAGGAGGCAGAATAAATATAACTATGAACATGAGGAAAATCGCTTTTATCGGTGCAGGCAGAATGGGTAAGCCAATGATTAGGAACTTGCTGAAACTCGGCTTTGAAGTTCACGTCTTCGCACGCCAGATTCTTAAAGTGTATGACATAATCAGCAACGGCGCGAAATTCCACAGCACCATAAATGACTGCCTCAAAGACTGCGATGTTACGATTACGATGCTGGGACTTCCCAAAGATGTCGAAGAAGTCTATTTCATGACCGGAGGAGTGTTGGACAGCGCAAAACGGGATTCATGCGTTATAGACATGACAACAACGAGTCCGTCACTATCGAAATTATTATATGACGAAGGCAGAAAACGAGGGCTTCATGTCCTTGATGCCCCTGTCTCTGGCGGAGTATCAAGCGCAAAGAACGCAACTCTTTCAATAATGGTCGGAGGCAATGAAGACGACTTCAAAGACTGTCTGCCGTTATTCAGGGCAATGGGAACGAATATAACTTACATGGGTAAAGCAGGAAACGGACAGCACGCTAAACTTGCGAATCAAATCATGATGGCAGGAGCTTTAGCCGGAGTCTGTGAGGCAATGACCTATGCACGTCACCAGAATCTTAACATGATGAAATTTCTTCGTGCAGTCTCAACGGGCGGAGCAGGTTCAAAGCAGCTTGACATCAACGCCCCCAAAATATTAGACAGGGATTTCACAGCGGGATTTGCTATAAAACATTGCGTGAAGGATTTATTGCTCGCTATCGATGAAGCTAATCAGGAAAACCTGAATCTCGATGTCCTTGTTACTGTCATGAGTCATTTTCAGAAACTTGAAGCTGACGGTCAGGGCGAGAAGGGTACTCAGTCATTAATAAAATATTATGGAGGTTAGTTATTATGTGTGATAGAATAGCGAGTACAAATTTTTTCACGTGAAAGGAGCAAAATACTCTTGACAACTACAGATAAAGCCGATATGCTGCAACAAGCAACAAGCAACAAGCAACAAGCAACAAGCCTGATTATGACTCGTCACAGGTAAAAGTTATTCCGTATTATCTTCCTCAATTTCACACTATACCAGAGAACGACAAAGCATGGGGAAAGGGCTTCACCGAATGGACGAACGTTAAGAAGGCAAGGCCCCTCTTTGAAGGACACTATCAGCCCAGACTGCCCCTGAAGCAGAATTATTACACCCTGCCTGAAAACGGCATTATGGAAGCTCAGGCGGAACTTGCGCAAAAATACGGAATTTACGGATTCTGCTATTATCATTATTACTTTGCACACGGTAAAAAATTGCTCGAGAAGCCTTTAGAGTACATGCTGCATCATCCTTCAGTCGATATACCTTTTTGCTTGAGCTGGGCAAATGAGAACTGGACCAGACGCTGGGACGGTGGCAATAACGAAGTCATAATTTCTCAGGACTATGAAGACATGGAAAATCTTGACAGACACATAGATTATTTGTGCGAATTCTTTGCTGACCCAAGATATATTAAAGAGAACGGCAAGCCATTCTTCATAATTTACAGGCCGTTGATTATCCCAAATTTTGAAGCCAGAGTGAATTATATTCGCGAACGTGTCAGCAAAAACGGTTTTCCCGGAATAGTTATAGCAGCTCAACACCCCTCATATTACGATTTTGATGAAGATAAGGTCATCGTGTCTGGTCTTGATGCATGCATAGAATTCGAGCATTTGTTTGCAGGAGGAGTTATAGCAGCTAGAAACAAACGAAATATTACTCGCAATCCCCTCAAAGAAGCTATAAAATATATTCTTGACGCAATGGGAGTATTAAAATATATACAAGAATTAAGGCGTTCAATGCATTCAAATTCTGCACCTACATACAGACTTCTTGATTATGATGAAATGTGGCAGGCAATTATAGATTTCAAACATGATGACAAAAGATTCATAGCCGGAGCATTCAAAGACTGGGACAGCACACCTCGACATGCAGCAAGAGCACCAATTATGACAGGAGCAACACCTGAGAAATTCCGCAAGTACATGACAAGGCTCATAAAGAAAGTCCGCGAAGAATACACACGCCCTTATATATTTCTTAATGCCTGGAACGAATGGGCAGAAGGCTCAAACATTGAACCTGACGAACGATTCGGCTATCAGTATCTCGAAGCCCTGAGAGATGCCCTGAACTCATAAATAAACCCCGGGGGATTAGTCTCGGGTCTTTGCGTCATATTCTTCAAGTTCCTGCATTGTCTTTGCTATCCTGTCAGGCGTAATCTTATAGGGGTAAGTCCTTATATCAGGGAACTTCACTGACTCTTCTGCTGATGCCTGCACAAATCTGTTCTCTATGCGAATGCCTCAACTATATATTTTATTATCGCATAATATATTTAACAGTCATGTACTCGCCGATTGTATGTTATAATCTTTCACGATTTATAAACGCATGGAGAGGGCATTTAATCACACCGTGAGCCTTCTGTCAGCGAAGGAGGAAAATTTACAATCATGTATGCAGTAATCGAAACAGGCGGCAAACAGTATCGTGCAAGCGTTGGCGACAAGTTCAGGGTCGAGAAGTTACCCGGCGAAACCAGCACGGAAATAATCTTCGATAAGATTTTAGTCGTTGCTCCGGACGAGGGCGAAGCTAAATTCGGGACTCCCTACGTTGAGGGCGCAAGGGTTACAGCTGAGATAGTCAAGCAGGCTCGTGCTGACAAGGTTCTGGTTTTCAAGTACAAGAGCAAGAAGAACATCCGCAAAATGCGCGGTCACCGTCAGTATTTCACCGAAGTCGTAATCAGGAATATCGAAGCATAAAATCATTTGGTAAAGATAA
>JAFSQO010000476.1 GCA_017446645.1 Synergistaceae bacterium
AGCGATTTATCATAATTTCCGTCTGTAATGGGCTTGTTCTCGCCGTATCTGGCTCTCACTACCTCTTTAAGCTCATTCAGTTTTTTGTCAGCCTCGTTTGCTGAACTATTGCCGATGAAGCTAAAAACCATCAGCGCGACAAGAAAGAGACTGAGCAGTTTTGTGGAAATCTTCATATTTCTGCCTCCTAAAAATTGTAATCCCCCCTTACATTATGAGCAGGGGGGAATCTTTACTCTACTATAGGCAATAATACTTTGTGAGGAAATAGCACCTGTCCCAATCAACGAGCTTCAGTTCAGATTCCTTTGACGGATGAATATTGAACTCGTCTAAGACCATAATGCTCTTGTTCTTAGAGTCGTAAAGAGGCCACTCATGAGCCTTGCCATCCGGGGAAATCTCTGCGCTGAGAGACGGATTGCCTGTTTTTGCGAACTGAACCCACATCTTGCGCATAGTTTTTGAGAATGTCTCATCGAATGCTCTTCCGGATACGTAAGTTTCTTCCGGGCGATTGAAGATTGTCGAAATCTCTATAGCATGGCCGCTCTTTATCAAAGGCACGGAAGATTCAACCGTGAAGTAATAAGCGTACGACTTACCGCCTGCTTGAGCCTGATTCTCCAAAATCCTGAACAGCGGCGCAAAAAACCAGATCTGATTGTACAGCTTGCAAAGGGGTTCGTAGCTCTCTCCTTTGATGTCATTATAGTAGCTATCTACGAGTGCTTTCTCCTCGTCCGTCAGCTGATTTCTATTCTCCGCCCATCGTTTGCCTTGCATCTCAACGAAAGAGTATCCTGCTTCTTCGGCAATAAACATAAAGTAGTTCGACTCGTCTTTGTTGCAGCCCTGAAGGAACTCTATATCCTTTGCAGCACCCTTCGCATAAGCCTCATAGGGATCAAGCGGCAAATACTTTCCGTCTTTTTCCGGCCCTATGTGCATATCTCCGAGCAGCTCTACTGCTAGAAGCAGCTTCTCAACGTCAACCTTCTGAAGATCAGCGACTGTCTTGCAGCCGAGCATCTTCATAACTTTATTCGTGTCATCGATGGCCTGTTCTGGAGTTCTTGACAGGACTGGCGTGCCGCTCTGAGCAATGACTCTCCTGAAGTACTTATGTGAGCCTTCAATCAGCGGAATAGTGGTTACGCTGTCTCCGCCGGCAGATTCTCCCCAGATCGTAACGTTATCGGGATCGCCGCCAAAGTTAGCGATGTTCTCATGAATCCATTTTAGAGCCATCATCTGATCCATGAGGCCCAAATTCTGCGCGTCCGGGTAGTCTTTGCCGTCAGGAAGGTGAGACAGGTGCCAGAAACCGAACACTCCGAGCCTGTACTCAATGGAGACTAAGATAACATCAGGATTTTCTCTGACGAAATTAGTACCCTCTTCACGAGGTTCTACTGTTCCGCCAAATTCGAAAGCTCCGCCGTGTATCCAGACCATTACAGGCTTCTTTGTTCCGCCGTTATCAGCTCTCCAGACGTTAAGATAGAGACAGTCTTCACCACTAACATAAAGTGAAGCAACTTGCGACCTGTCGTACGGCTGGCACGGGCTTTTCCCATTATAATACGCCTCGTAGACTCCATCATCAGGAACAAAGTCAACGGGAGCTTTCCAGCGAAATTCACCTACTGGCTGCTTGCCAACGAACGGAATACCTTTGTAGGCTATGACACCATCTCTCTTTTTGCCGACAAATGTACCATTGATGCACTTGACTGCGAGGGACTTGTCATAATTGCCGTCTGTGATGGGCTTGTTCTCGCCGTACAAAGCTCTCATTTCCGCTTTGATCTCGTCCAGCGTTTTGTCAGCCGCTTGAGCCGAACTGCTGAAGGCCGTCAGAGCAGAAACGATTACGCCGATCACTACCAATACAAAAACGTTCTTCTTCATTTCTGTAT
>JAFSQO010000477.1 GCA_017446645.1 Synergistaceae bacterium
GGGCTTGAATTAACATGAATTACTACGTTTGTTTTGATGCTGGTACCCAAAGCGTAAAAGTTGCAGTCTATGACGAATTAGGCGGTCTCGCTGCTGTTGACGTAAACCCTACGACACTCTATTATCCTGAAAGCGGCTGGGTTGAGATGAACGTCAACGAATACTATGAGCTAGCGTTAAAGGGCATGAAGAGGTGCTCTGAGATACTGCGCGAGAAAGAGATTGACCCCTCACAAATCAGGGCAGTCATGGGTGACGGGATTATCTGCGGAATTGCAGGAATCGACGAGGACGGCACTCCTGTAACGCCCTACATAAATTATCTGGATTCGAGAACCCAGGGCGATGCTGAAAGTCTATGCTCACTCAATCTTGATATATGGGCAAGGGAAACGGGCAACCCCGAACCCCTGTGCTTGTTTCCGGCTTTACATGCAAGGTGGCTGCTGAAAAACTCGCCAAATGCAGACAAAATCGCTAAGTTCACTCATAATGCTCCGTTTATCCTGATGAGGCTTGCTGGTCTAAAAGCAAGTGACTCGTTCATCGACTGGGGCACTATGTCAGGCTGGGGACTTGGCTATGATGTCATGAATAAAACCTGGTCAGACGAGCAGTTAGTCATACTCGGCATAGACAAAAAGTTAATGCCCAGAATCATAAAGCCATATGACATAATCGGGACATTATCGCCTGAAGCAGCAGAATTCACAGGCTTACCCGAAGGCATAAAGATCTGCGCAGGAGCCGGGGACACAATGCAGTCACTATTGGCTTGCGGGGTTTATGAGCCCGGCCATGCTGTTGACGTTGCGGGGACGTGCTCAATGTTCTGTATATCGACATCAGGGATAATTCAGGGCCTTAGCAAAAAGGGTAACGCCTTAATCTTTAACTCTGGGACTTTGCCGGATACCTACTTTTACTGGGGATTTGTCAGAACAGGAGGGCTTGCCTTGCGCTGGTTCAGGGATAACATCTGCAATCAGCCGGGAAATGATGACTACTACAGATTTTTGTCAGAAGGAGCAAAAGACATCCCTGCAGGCTCTGAGGGTTTGCGCTTCCTGCCTTGGCTCACGGGAGGTCCTGAGGGTTTTAGAGATGTCCACGGGTGCTTCATAAACATGAACATGAACACTAACCAGTTTACGATGTGGCGGGCTGTCCTCGAAGCAATTGCTGGCGAGTACGGGGAAATTGCCCAACGCTGCAGGGACTCAGGCACTCCTGTTGACAGGGTCATAATCACAGAAGGCGGAAGCAGGGACGCTCTCTGGAACCAGATTAAGGCAGACATGATACAGGCCGAGACCGTAACACTCAAGACAAACGGGGCACTTGGAACTAATGCGATTATCGGTGCATATGCTGTCGGGGATCTGCATGACGTAAGCATTCAGGAGAAACTCAGGGAGAACCTGACGCTAACAGGGAGATTTGAGCCCGGCGGGAAATTGACTCTGCCTGAAATTCCATTTGACGTTAGGCATTAGGCAGTAAAACACGCCCCCCTTCATCTGGTGAACATATCGGGCCACAGGGGCATCCACGCTCTGGACTGGATCATTCCAGCATCTAGATACACTGCCAGCATTGACCTTCCGGGGTAACCTGAAGACGATAGCTCAATCGGCAGAGGTATCTGAATTTGCAGCTTTGTGCGCTTAACTGGTATATCTACAGCATTTCTCAGCGAGTAAATTATCTTGCCTCCTGTAAATGCACTTGCACGGGTCAGGCTCAGTGAAGGAACCGCGCGGGCGTAGATGTCAAGCTCAAGGCCGTTATTCAGGCAGAACTTCAAGAGGCTCATCATGTCCTCCATAGTGAATGGGACTGAAGCGTCGACGATTATGTTAGTGAGTGTGTCCTTGTGGAGCAGCCAGAACGAAGGCAGCACTGTCTGAATATCACTGCCCCTGCTGATCTGGGCGGGTCTTATATTCAACGGCAAGACAGTTCCCCTCGGCATTGGTCCGTGAATGAAAAGGCCGTCGAAGGTGTTGGGTCTCTGCCATGTGACATTACAGCGCATATTACGGTTATTCCAGACGGCTTGGGCAATTATTCTGGTGTTCTGGGCGTAATTTATGAACGGTGACATTATTGTTGCGTCAATCATGAAGCTCTCTCGGTTCTCAACGTTCGTAAGCATTACAGGGTTATAGATGCTCAGGAACCCCGGTACGTCCTCGCGTGAAGGAGTCATGTGAGCCTTGTAGATCATCGAGGCCCCTATATCAAGACAGGTTATATCACCGTCAGGCGAGTGAAAGAAGCTCCAGATGTTATTTAACCCAGAGTATAGTGATGCTGAAGACCTGTTAGCGTAAGTCCTTGTTCCAAAGTCAATCACGAAATCATAAATCTCACCGTTCTCATTAAGCACGAATAACTCTCCCATAGATGACCAGATTAAATCGC
Source organism: Synergistaceae bacterium (assembly GCA_017446645.1). GTDB lineage: Bacteria > Synergistota > Synergistia > Synergistales > Aminobacteriaceae > JAFUXM01. The sequence continues at coordinate 2,428 of JAFSQO010000477.1, forward strand.
GGGGGAGCTGGACGCTGTTAATGGCGAAGTACTCACGGCTCATCATGTTCAACACGTAAATCCTTGAGTTCGCCCTGTCAGCAACAGCAAGCCAATCTGCATAACGCTCTATAGCAACAGGCTCGAACAACAAATCACCGGGCAGCTCTTCAGGGTACCAGCGCATTGTCACGTTATTATTCTGTAAGTTATAGAAAGTTACATTGCGTTCGACTGGGTCAGCAAAGGCGCATTCATTCACGGAGATTAAC
>JAFSQO010000478.1 GCA_017446645.1 Synergistaceae bacterium
ATCGTTATTATCGCTACCTTGAACACTTTACTCGTTTGTTCAAGCGTATGTCCCTCTTGACGATATTCTAATGTACGTTTTCTATATTTTTCATCGTAACTCATTTTTTTATTTTACACTTTTTTAGGTGCGTTGACTATAGTACTCTCGGCAGTGTGGTAGCTATTACTGGCAGCTTAATGGGCTTCGAGAGCGACTCCCAGAAAAGACAAAAAGCTATTAAACGCGATACAGAAAAACTGGAGAATACTCTGGAAAGGTTGCGCAAAGATCTGCAATCTGGCAAAGTCAATCCTTTCTGATAAATCTACTACTGTGAGATACTATAAAAGGGAACTTGAAGACGTTAGTAGAACCACGAGAGAGCTGTACGAAAAAGAGAACTCAAGCGAAGGGACGTTATTATCAGAAATATATAATGCTGTGCTTGAAATTCTCCCTGCTTTCTGGAATTTTCTGAAAGAAAGTAATATCGTCAAAGATTCTGAAGTCCCATGCTTAGATGAAAACTTTGTTTATGAGGCGAACTCACAGATTAAAAATTTGCTTGATATGAGCGAACAGGAAGCTCGAAATGTCTTTACTAGTCTTGTAGTGAAGAGTCCCTTCAATCCTGACTTATACTTGAAATCCCTTGAACTTATGGGAAATTCAAACGGTGAACTTGATAAACTTGCAAATTATTTCGGCGTAACAGGTTTAGAAAAAAAGCGGCAGGAACTTCTTGACGCATTCCTCAAGAAATCACGTGATAAGTTCAGAATTTCCCTTCAGGTTGCATCAGAAACCCGCAGAGGTTTTATTGCATTAAGTCAGAAATACGGCTATTCCCTCACCAGGAGCGAAGGAATTATAAATTCATTCCTCGAAACTTGTTATCAACAAGACTCCAATGTAATTTTTAACGGCTTACGTTCATCAATAAGATCTTCAGAGCATGAGGCAGCTTCGGCACTTGAAACGTTTATTAACTGGAGCGAAGTTTATGGACAAAGTAAAGATAATGCCAAATCACGATTCATGAGTATGATAGCTTGGATCAGAGATGAAGACATAAAAATTATATTTCGCGAGATAAAACAAGACTTCAAAGGCACAAGCAGAGAAGAAGCACAGAAATCACAGAAAACTTTGTTATCACGCTCAGCAATTTATTTTTCCTCTCCTGAAGAGTGCAGGTATAACACCGCAATGCTGCTGTCTGATATGTGCAAAAGCGACCTTCAAAAAGTCTTTGAAGAATTACGTCCGCGCATTCTTATTTCTGCTCAGGAGGCAAAAAAGGCTCGTGAGGAGTTTGCTAACTGGGGTATACTTTACTTGCAGAGCCAAGAAGAAAATGAAAAATTTTTCCGTGAGAAACTCGCTTCAATCAGAGATGAAGACATAAAGATCATATTCGGTGAGATTAAACAAAACTTCAAAGGCACAAGCAGAGACGAAGCACAGAAAGCGCAAGAAAATTTATTATCACGCTCGGCAATTTATTTTGCTTCTCCGGAAGAGTGCAGTAATAAAATCAATGCAATGCTTTCTGATATGTGCAACAGTGACCTCCAGAAACTCTTTGAGGATATTCATTCGCGCATTCTTATTTCTGCTCAGGAGGCAAAAAAGGCTCGTGATGAGTTCGCTAACAGGGGCACACTTTACTTGCAGGATCATGAAGAAAATGAAAAAGTTTTCCGTGAAAAGCTCGCTTCAATCAGAGATGAAGACATAAAAATTATATTCGGTGAGATTAAGCAGGGCTTCAAAGGCACAAGCAGAGACGAAGCACAGAAAGCGCAAGAAAATTTATTATCACGCTCGGCGATTTATTTTGCTTCTCCTGAAGAGTGCAGGGACAAAATCAATGCAACGCTTTCTGATATGTGCAATAGTGACCTTCAAAAAGTTTTTGAGAATCTGCATCCGCGCATTCGTTCGTCTGCTCAGGAGGCAAAAAAGGCTCGTGATGAGTTCGCTAACTGGGGTACACTTTACTTGCAGGATCATGAAGAAAATGAAAAATTTTTCCGTGAAAAGCTCGCTTCAGTAAAAGACGAAGACATAAGAATCATATTTGATGAGATAAAGCCGAATTTCTTTACAGCCGATATAAACGACTCAAATAAAGCTCGTAAAGATTTTATCTCACGGACAAGTATTTATTTTACGGATACTTCAGAGATTGAAGGACTGCTGGATAAATTTATTGATGACGCGCGCAAAAGGTATTCCCGTTTTGTCTTTGGCAGCATACAAAGTAAATTCAAAGTCTCTCCCGAATCCGCAAAACAGGCAGCACAGGAGTTTGCGAACAGGACAAAATATTATTATCGTTCTCAAACTGAACGCGCCCAGATTCTCAGATCATATCTTGACGAGATAAAGACTTCGCAGCTTAAGAGTATATTTGAAACCACGATTAAGCCTCTTCTTGATAAATCTGCTTTCGAGGCACCTAAAGATTCTAAGCCAGCGGAAATTAACAAGCTGGAGCTGTTGAGTAACTGGAAAAATTCAATACTCAAGGAACACGAAAACTTTATTCAGAGAGCATTAATATTCTGCATGACCCCAGAAGCATGTGAAGAAAGCCTGGAGAAATTAATCGAAAAAGCCAGAAAAATGAAAATCACTGGTATATTCGATGTCCTTAAAGAATATTTTGCCTCAAAAGATAAATCGACAGCACAAAAGGCCGCTGAAGAATTCACATCAGTGTGCATTGCCTTGGGTTACAGTCCCGAAAAGAGCCAGGCTACTTTTGAGAAATTCATCAAAGCTCAGTCAGAAAGTGCAAAAAATTCGAAAAGCTGGGGAAAGTTTCTGGGGCTTGCTGCCGGAGGTCTTGTTCTTGCAGGTTTTGCTGTACCTGCTGCAATTGCCGGAGGGATAGGCGGACTTGCATATCTGGCTGGACATAAGGATAAAAAGCAAGCAGACAAGATCAGCGCAAATTTAGGTACTTCATCATCAGAATCACCAGAAAAGCCAGAGTCAGAAAAAATAATCAGCATAGAGAAGGCTGCCCCAAAGAGCATAGAAGCTCCTGCGGTACAAGAAGAAAAAATTGCACTGCCGGCAAAGACTGAATCTCCGTCTCCAAAGCCTGCAAAAATTACTTTGAACGAATTGCTGGCGAAGGGGTTTGACTGTCTCAAATCAGCTAAATTCGATGAAGCAGGTAAAATCTTCGACAGGGTATTAGCCAGAAATCCCAAAAGCTATAATGCCAATATGGGGAAATTAATGGCTTCACGTCATGTAAAAGATATTAACGAATTAGTCCGGAGCAATTCAAAATTTCCTGTCTCTCTCGTAAATGAAGAACTCTTCAAGACAGCCCTTGAAAACTCATCACAAAAACAGCGTGAAATCCTTGAGAAAATTATCAAAGCATTAAACAGGAAATAAAAATTTTCCCCTGAATGACTTACTCACACAGGGGGATTTTATTCATTTACTCGTCCTTAATTACTTTAATCGCAAGTTCGTCGAGCCTCTCATCTTCGACAACATCAGGAGCACCGCTCATTAAGCACTGGGCCTTCTGGGTCTTCGGGAACGCCATAACGTCACGAATAGAATTGCCCTCACAAAGCAGCATGACAAGCCTGTCAACTCCCAAAGCAAGCCCGCCGTGAGGAGGAGTCCCATAAGAAAGGGCATCAAGGAAGAAACCGAATCTTCTCTTTGCATCTTCAGGAGTAATTCCCAGGGCCTTGAACAATCTCGCCTGAACTTCGGGGTCATGAATCCTGATTGAACCTCCGCCGACTTCATTGCCGTTAAGAACGCAGTCATATGCTCGTGCCAATGCGTGCTCAGGGTCTTCGTCAAATGCCGTGTCATTGTCAAGAGCAGGTGAAGTGAAGGGGTGGTGCATTGCGACCCAGCGTTTTTCGTCAGTGCTCCACTCGAATAACGGGAAGCGGGTAACCCATAAGAATTTCCAGTTATCGGGCGAATTGTCGAATAAATCCTCACGTGCCCGGCCAAGCTCAAGCCTCAGAGTTCCCAGAATTTCGCAAGCCTTGCCCCTTGACTCGTTGGCTACTATGAATAATGCGTCATCAGGTTCCATCTTGCCAAGCTCGCGGACCTTGTCGACCTCTTCAGGCTTCAGGAACTTAATCAACGGTCCCTTCAAACCGCCGTCTTTGTAAAGGAAGTTAGCAAGCCCTGAAGTTCCCAGCTTGATTGCCCGTGCTTCGAGGTCAACGATTTCTTTACGTGACATTGCTGCTCCTCCGGGAAGTCTTAAGCCCCTGACAACTCCGCCGGCTTCGAGAATCTTCTTGAACGGTTCAAAGCCCGAATTTCTGAAAGCGTCTGCCAGATCGCATAATTCTAATTTGACGCGCAAATCCGGCTTATCGCTGCCGTATCTGTCCATTGCCTCCCAGTAAGGCATCCTGATGAACGGTGTAGGAATGTCGACTCCTCGAATTTCTTTGAACAAGCCCTTCATGTAGCCTTCGATCAAGTCCATTATGTCATCTTCGACAATGTAGCTCATCTCGATATCTACCTGGGTGAATTCAGGTTGTCTGTCAGCCCGTAAATCTTCGTCCCTGAAGCATCGTGCTATCTGATAATACCTGTCAAAGCCGGAGATCATTAATATCTGCTTGAATAATTGCGGTGATTGAGGCAGAGCATAGAAGCAGCCCTGATTGACTCTTGAAGGTACTAGGTAATCTCTTGCACCTTCCGGAGTAGCTTTAGTGAGCATAGGGGTTTCGAGTTCGACAAAATCACGTTCACCCAAATATTTGCGTGTGAATGCGTTAATCTTTGAACGGGTTCGCAAATTCTTCTGCATCTTATCGCGTCTCATATCGAGATAACGGTATTTCAGCCTGATATTCTCGTCAACGTTGTCGGTCTCATCGCCAATCTCAAACGGGATAGGTTTTGCCTTGGACATCACAAGAAAGTCTCTTACAACTATCTCGATATTGCCGGTCTTGAGTTCAGGGTTCTCTGTGCCTTCGGGTCTAATTCGCATTTTGCCCTTGACTGCGACACAGTACTCATTTCTTAAGGAAGCTGCTGCCTCGTGAATCTCTTCCGGAGTCTCTGGTAATGACGGGTCAAAAACTACCTGAATGGGTCCCGTCCAGTCCCATATTTCAACGAAGATTATTCCGCCGAGGTCTCTTCTTGCTCGTACCCAGCCGTTTGCCCGGACTTCCTGTCCTGCGTCTGACTCTGTGAAAGTCCCGCAAAGTTTTGTCCTCTGCCAGGTCTTGTCAAATATTCTTGCCATTTAAAAATTTTTCGTTCCTTTCGTTAAAAACTCTCTTTTTGACTCGCATATTATAACGTTTTTCAAAGTTTGCAAGATTTTTTTAATTACACAAAACTATTTCCGGGCAGATCGGACAGCCTCCCATGCATAACTCGCGTTTCTCGCAGTCAGGACATGCAGTTCGTAATCTGTTCCTGAAATCCTCGAATATTTCGCTGTCCCACGCCTCTTTGATAGTGTTGCTTCTTAGGTCAACTGACCATCTGCGCTGCTGATTGTCGAAGCTGCAAGGCAGCATTTTCATGTCGGGAGTTATGTACGCAGACCATCTCGCGCCCTCGCAGGTATCGAGACTATCTGCGTCAATTAGCCCTAAATTATTTACCAGAGCCGGAACTGTGCATGAGTCAAAGCCGATTTTGTATTTGAAAGTCTGAGTTGTTACGAGAGTTACGAATTCTTTGATGTCATCTACTGCAAGCACATTCTCATGAGTTCCCAAACCTACAGGCTTGTGCAGTAAAAAGACAACGGCATTGACACCGTCAGGGAAGCCCTCTTGACTAACGAGACGAAATGCCTCATTTATGCTTCTTTTGCTCAAGACAAAATGAATGTTCGTCTTGACTCCTGCTTTCAAGAATCTCTCCAAGGCCCGTAAAGTATAATCACTTCTGTACCAGCTGACCGCTACTGCCCCGCAATACTCGTGAGTTAAGGCCGCTGTCTCATCTGTAACACCAAGTCCTGAAGTCGTGTAATTTGGAACGATTTTGTTTTCCCTGCATATTTGCAGAATC
>JAFSQO010000479.1 GCA_017446645.1 Synergistaceae bacterium
AGGCTCTTGATATGATAAAAGCCTGGAACACAGGACACCCCGGCGGAGTCTGCACAGTTCATGCTAACGATGCAAGGGCAGGACTACTCAGGATTGAGCAGTTAATCTCAGAAGTCTCAGAAACCCCCATGCGTGAACTTGTCGGAGAGGCAATCAACATGGTAGCATTTCTCGTGAGAGACCCTAAAATCGGCCCTAAACTTGCAGAATTAATTGCAGTTGACGGGGTAAAAGATAATGAGTACATCTTCAGGGATCTTAGACAAAAAAACGGAACTGAAACTGAAACTAAAACTGATAGTAATTAGTGAATAGCGTATAGAAAAAATCTAGCCGTTATACACTATGAGCTATAAATCATTTTTTATTGTTATATGGAGGTAATCTTTTATCATGCGTAATGTAAAATATCGTGCAGCAATCAGCCTTTGCTTGGCTCTTTTCGTCTTCACATTAGCAGGCTTAGTATTAATGTCAGCCCCTGCCTATGCGGGTTCAACATCCGTAGATGTTCCCTGGAACAGCAGCCTCAGCACATTAATCAACGCACTTTCAGGACGTACAGCTCTGTATATCTCAATGGTAGGACTGTTCTTTGCAGGCGGTATTCTGATTTTCGGCGGAGACTTGGGCAATTTTGGCCGTATGGTCATGATGGTAGTTCTCGTAGGTTCAACGCTGACGGGACTTGTCTCACTCATCGGTACTTTCTTGGGTTCAGGGGCACTCCTGATGTAAAGAATCATGGGCGAGACAGAGCTTAGAGTTTCACCAGTCAGAAAGAGTTTAACGCGACCGCAGTTGATTTTCGGCTGCGACCGCATTCTCTTCTTGTTGTTATTACTGATTTGTATGGCTCTGGGATTACCAGGCGGATTAGCAGCAGGCAGTGCGTTCAACGTAGTATTATCGATAGTGATCTTTTACGTAGGAGTTCAGTTTTTGCGCTTCTTGACGAAATTTGACCCTCAGGCTTATTCAGTCTTTCAGAGAACCGTACATTATCAGGACAAGTATATAGCTGTGTCGAAAGTTACGAGACAGGACAAGAAATTTTAAATTTATTCTAATTAAATCAGGGAGGTTTATAGCGGGAATGCCCAAGAAAAAAGAAGGAGACGGATTTGCAGAACTTCTGCGCTACTCTCATATGATTTCACCTGAAGTCATGGGGCTGAAGGATGGCGGATTCCTTGCCGGTTTCTGGTTGACAGGCCCCGATCTCGAAAGCTCGACCGTACACGAACTCGAACATGTAAGCGAAATGATGGCTCATGCTGTCAGTCAACTTGATGTCCGTTGGTGCATTCACTTTGAGTTATTCAGGAGAGAAGCACGAGATTATCCGGAAGGCAATTTCACTGAGACCACAACAAAGCTGATAGATTTAGAGCGTTACGCCCAATTCAGCAGGGCAGGCGGACACTTTGAGTCAGTGCAGGCTATGTTTGTGAGTTATGTCCCTCCCTTGTTCGAGAAAAATGCAATAGTTCAGGCAATAAGGCGCGTAATGTTCGGGATTGATACAAAAGAAGAGGCTCTTGTTGTCGATGCCCAGCTTGAACGCTTTGAGGCAGTATTGAAGAGATTGCAGGATTCAATCAGCATAACAATGAAGATACGCCGCATGACTTTTAACCCTGACGAAAACCCGGAGGGCAGTTACAGTTATTCAGGTACCAGCGAGTTACTTGAAGCCGTCAATGCTGCTGTCAATGGCTCATGGCACCCTGTAAGACTTCCTGTCTTCCCGTATTATCTGGATTGTTTTCTGGCTCGTGACTGCCTGAACGGAAATCGCTTAGGCTACAATGAAGAGTATATTCAGTGCGTATCGCTCATGAATTACCCGTCCGGGACATTCCCGACTATATTATATGCGTTGCAGACTTTGCCGGCTGAATTCAGGTGGTCAAATAGATTCCTAGCCAGTGACATGCAGGAGTCAATCGGCCAAATCGAGAAGAAGCGCAGAGAATGGGAGCAGAAAGTCCGCTCTCTCAGTTCGCAAATCACAGGAGCAGAGAATTTCAGGGTAGACCATGACGCAGCAGCAATGGTTGAAGACCTGGATTACGCCCTGAAAGATGCAAGAAGCGGCGAGACCTCATTCGGCAATCACACTTCTACGGTCGTACTCAGGCACAAAGACCCTCATGTTCTCGAAGACATAGCTCACGAAGTCGTCAAAATGTTTGAACGTGTCGGCTGTAGTGCTAAAATCGAAGACATGAACAATCTCGAAGCCTTTTTGGGTTCACTCCCCGGTCATGGTCAGGAAAATGTGAGAAAGCCCCTTGTTACAGCCGTAAATTTTTCTGACATAATTCCCTTATCAAATGACTGGCTAGGGAGCAAAAAATGCCCTTGCCCGTTTTATCCGCCTAATTCTCCGGCATTGCTCATGGCAGCAGCAGCAGGAGGCACGCCCTTCTCCATGAACTTGCACTCAGGAGATTTAGGGCATACGTTGGTGCTTGGCCCTACAGGTTCCGGAAAGTCTACACTGTTAGCGACTATCACGGCACAGTTCCAGCGATACCAGAACGGCCAGATATTCTTCTTTGACAATGGGCGTTCTATTTACCCGTTGTGTCAGGCCCTTGATAACTCAGTCTTTTATGATTTGGGCGAGGCCAGTGAAGACAACGCTTCGATAAAT
>JAFSQO010000480.1 GCA_017446645.1 Synergistaceae bacterium
CCCTGAAATTAATTCACTCAGAGAAGGGCAAAATTTTACACGTTAAATCTTAATAGTTCTCAGCGTTAATCTCGAAATATGCCTTGGGATGAGCACATGCCGGGCAGACTTCGGGAGCCTTAACTCCGACTACGATATGTCCGCAGTTTCTGCACTCCCAGACTTTAACTTCGCTGCGGGCAAAGACTTCCTGAGCCTCTACGTTCTTTAACAGTGCCCTGTAGCGTTCCTCGTGGTGCTTCTCGATTGCTGCTACAAGTCTGAATTTTGCTGCTAATGCCTTGAAGCCCTCTGCCTCTGCTGTCTTAGCAAAGCCCTCGTACATGTCAGTCCACTCGTAGTTTTCGCCTGCTGCTGCTGCTGCGAGATTTGCTGCTGTGTCACCGATACCTTCAAGTTCCTTGAGCCACATCTTAGCGTGCTCTTTCTCGTTGTCGGCTGTCTTGAGGAATAACGCTGAAATCTGCTCGTAGCCTTCTTTCTTAGCTACTGATGCAAAATAAGTGTATTTGTTGCGGGCCTGCGACTCTCCTGCAAAAGCCGCCTGTAAATTCTTCTCGGTCTGAGTTCCTGCGTATTTGTTCGCCATGTTGGTTAATTTCCCCCTTCAAAGATATTTAACGAGTATTATAGCATGTTTTACTCTTCAAGCTGAGGCAAAATGCTTTCGAATTCGCTCTCATAAGCGTGAGCCTTCTCAGTCTTCTTCTTAATCTTGTTGACTTCGTTCGCAGCCTGAGAGATTAACTCAACCGTGCCAGCTCCTCCTACACAGCCGCCGGGACAGCCCATGCCTTCGAGCAAATAGCCGTTGTATTTGCCTGCCTTTGCCAGAAGCAGCATCTTTCTGCAATTGTCTAATCCTTCTGCGTAGGCTACATTGACGACTTTTTCAGGGTGAGTATGTTTTATGCAGTTCACGACTGCTGATGCTACTCCGCCTGAGACTGCAAAGCCCCGTCCGTCTGCGCTTGCTGAATTAGGCACTTCCATGCTCTCTAACTCGTTAAAGTTCACTTCTTTGGCCTCGAACATTCCTAAGACTTCCTCAAATGTAAGCACGAAATCTACATCACTGCGGATAGTGCGACGGCTTGCTTCGAGCTTCTTTGCTGCACAGGGTCCGATAAACGCGACTTTACAGCCTGGGTGTTCTTTCTTGAGCAATCTGCCAGTCAAGACCATTGGAGTTAATGCCATGCTTATGCACTCCGCGAACTGGGGAAATTCCTTCTTGGCCATTACGCTCCACGCAGGACAGCATGAAGTACCCATGAAGGGCAGTTTATCGGGGACTTCGTTGATAAAGTCTTCAGCCTCCTGCAAAGTACACAGGTCAGCACCAATAGCGACTTCGACCATGTCTGTGAAACCCAAAGCCCTGAACGCTGCACGCATTTTCTCAGGTGTCAGATCCTTCCCGAACTGTCCTGCAACTGCCGGGGCAATCGCTGCATAAACTGGGACTTCACTTCTAATAGCCTGAATACACTGGAAAATCTGGGCTTTATCCGCAATCGCTCCGAACGGACAATTTGCAAGACACATCCCGCATGATACGCACTTGTCTTGATTAATCTCTGCACGGCCGAATTCGTCAGTGATTATTGCCTTCATTCCGCAGGCTTTGGCGCAGGGCCTTTCCATTCGCAAAATTACACCGTACTGGCAAACACCCATGCATTTACCGCACTTTACGCATTTTGTTTCGTCAATATGAGCTTGACCTTTCTCGAAATAAATTGCTTCTTTTGGACAGACTTGAGAACACGGACGAGCCAGACAGCCTTGACACTGGTCAGTAATCACGACTTTATTGTCAGGGCATGAATGACAGGCAAACTTGATGATGTTTATTAACGGCGGCTGATAGTATTTCTCAGGGTGAACGCACTCCTCAGCACCTTTTGAGACCGGAGCATGTTCCGAAGCCTTTCTCAGCGGCAAACCCATTGCAAGGCGCATTCTCTCGCGAACTATGGCACGTTCAAGAAAGACGCTCTCACGGTACCGCGAAACTTCACCGGGGATTATCCTGTAAGGGATTAACTCCATTTCGGACAAATCGCCCTCTTTGTAGTTGTAGGACAATCTGGCGACTTCGGCAAAGATGGCGCGCCTAATATCGTTAATTGATGTGTGAATTCCTCTCATACTCATAACTTTATGCCTCCTTTAATAATAGTAATTTAATTTTTTGCAGGAACTTTTATGCTCGCAGCGTATGCACTGTTGAGTAATCCGAATACAGCTGACATTATGAATAACGTCTCAATGCCCAGAACCTGCCATATCCACCCCCCGAATAATGCGATTAATATAGTAATCAGGTGATTTACTGATACACCGGTCGAAATCGTAGCCTTCACTTCTTCAGGTGTGTCAGAAATATCTTGAACATAGACGTTTGAAGCCATTGATGCAAGAGAGATAATAGAATCAAGAACGTAATTCACGCAGCAAACCAGAAAAGCTATATTCATCGGGAAAATGTGATGAGCAAAACCGTAAAACAGGCACACTATAACGAGTATTAAAGTGTCAGCTACCATGACGATTTTGTAGCCGAGTTTATCGATTATTCTGCCGACTATAGGAGAACAGATAAAGCCTGCGATTGCTGAGATTGCGAATAATATGCTGATTGCCATTGCTCCTGCGCCGTAAAATAAGACGAGCAAGTAAGGCCCGAACGTGAAGAAAATTTGCTTGCGTGCTCCGTAAAAGATTTCTAGCATGTAGAATTTCGTGTACTTTTTGCGGAAATAAAAGCGTCCGATCTGTCTATCCTGATTCTGACTGCTGTGGCAATTTCTCATGTTGAGCGAAAAGATAAAGCCCGTGAAAATAATTAACGTTGATAGGATAAATACAAGCCTGAATAAATTATTCATACCGGCAAAGAAATAAAATATTATCGCTACAAGTATATAGCCTGCTAATGTCCCGAATTGATACGCTGCATTCTGAGTTCCCAGTGCTGCCCCTTCTTTGCTTCGATTTGCGCATTGAAGAGCTATAGTGTTTCTCATTCCGAACTGCATGTGCTCGCCAAGTGAATAGATGAAAATTGCAATAGTAACCGGAACTCGTTGAGCAGGGATCAGAACCTGCATGAGCATTCCTGCTAACATGATCAAGGCACCAGTCTTGAAGATTTTCTCTGCGCTGAACTCATAGAGAAGAGCCAACACGAAGACTAACAGGAAACCGGGAAGCTCGCGGAAGAATTCAGAGACTCCGCGGTCAAATTGCATCATGTGCACTATTTCGGCCAGATAATTGTCGATTACTGCCTTGTATAACCCGTATGAAAGCCCAAACGTTACAACTGAGATAATAAATGCCTTGTAACAAGAGCCGGATTTAAATATTGAACTCATTAAAAAACTTCCTCTGTGAAAAATATACTTGCATAATTTGATAATATATCATAATTAACCATGAAAGGACGTGAATTGCAATAGCGATTAACGAGAAACATAAAGACAGGGTGTTCAAATTCCTGTTCGGTAATCCTGAACATAAAGACTGGACGCTGGGACTGTATAATGCGATAAACGGCTCAAGCTACGATAATCCAGATGATATAGAATTCAACACTATAGACGATGCCGTGTATCTTGGCATGAGGAATGATGTATCGTTCATAATCCTGACTGAGATTAATTTATGGGAACATCAGAGTACCCTTAATCCCAATATGCCAATGAGATTTTTTCTGTATGCTGCTAAACTTTATGAGAGATATATAGCTGACACTGATTACTACCCATACAGCAGCACTCTTCAAGTAATTCCGCGTCCTAAGTGCGTTTGTTTCTATAACGGGACGGATAATTACCCTGAAAGGCAAGTCCTCAAGTTAAGCGATGCATTTGACGGCAATAAAGACGGTGATATCGAAGTTCAGGTAACTATGCTGAATGTCAATTACGGGCACAACAGGCAGCTCATGGACGCAAGTAAACAGCTTAACGAATATGCTTGGCTCGTTGAGGCAATCAGGCGGTTACAGACAAGAGGGAATGATCTTGAGACCGCTATCGATGAGGCAATAAATGGGATGCCGGAATATTTCTCAATTAAGAGATGTTTGTTACTGAACAAAGCAGAGGTGAAAGGTATGTTCTTAACTGAATGGAATCAGGAAAAAGTTTTAGCTCAAGAGAAGCAAGATGTCCTGAAACAAGTCGCAATAGATATGCTGAAAAGAAATCTTCCGCTAGAATTAATAGCAGAAATCAGCAAACTCTCAGAGAAAACAATTCTCGCTCTGGCTAAGAAAATAAAATAATCAGGAGGTAGAAATAAAACATGAAGGCATTATTCATTAACGCTTCACCCAGAAAGAACTGGAACACCCACAAAATGCTCGAAAGTTCCATGAAGGGCGCAGGTGACGCAGGTGCAGAGACCAAGCTCATTCACCTTTACGACTACAACTTTAAAGGCTGTGTGTCGTGTTTTGCCTGCAAACTCAAAAACGCAAAAACTCATGGTCTATGCGCTTACCGTGATGAACTCAGACCCGTGCTCGAAGAAGCCCTGAATTCTGACATAATCGTAATTGGCAGTCCGATTTATTTCTCGTACCCGACTGGAATGATGCGTTCGTTCCTCGAAAGATTTCTGTTCCCCATAATGAGCTACAGCCTTGACGAGAACGGCAAGAGACTCAGTGCAATTGACAGAAAGATATATTCAGCCGTAATTTACACTATGAACTGTCCGGAAGATTTAGCCGTAAAAATTCACTATCTTGAATATCTTGAGCCTAATTCTCAGGCCATGCAAATTGTTCTGGGTTATTGCGAAACTCTATGCGCCTATGACACTTACCAGTTCACGAATTACGACAGGTACGAGGCTAAC
>JAFSQO010000481.1 GCA_017446645.1 Synergistaceae bacterium
GAAAGAAGCCGGAAGTCAAGAAGGAAGAGGATTTAACTCCCCCGCCTCCGCCGATGATTCCGCCGAGACCGATAACGCCGATATTTCAGGAAACTTCGAGCGACATGGCAGATTTCGTGAAGTCAGTCCGCGAACGTGGAAATACTAAGCCGGAAAGTTCGCCAAGTTCTTCACAGGCAGCATCAACACCGGCAACACCGCGTCAGGAGTTGAAGACAGCAAGGCCGACTAATATTGATAATGCCTATTCGAGTCGTGAAAGCGTCCTGAGGAGATTCTTGACCCTCTGGTCACTGAACTCTGCAAACGAGATGTATGATATGCTGTCTGAAGGCTCTAAGAAATTAATATCGCGCGAAAATTTTGCGAAAGAAGTTGCGAAATCTTCGGATATGCGTTCGGGACTTAAGGGCGATTACAGGATTAACTGGGTCGGAGAAGAACGTGCGAAGGTCATTACGACTCATAAGTCATTATTCTTCAAGTCAGTAAGTACTCGGACTTTGGGAGTTACTAGGGAAGGCTCATCATGGAAAATAGTCTGGTAGGGTGAAAATAATATATCATGAAAAAAATCATAATGTGCACGATCTTTATAGGTCTCGTAGTCCTCGTCAGGTATGCATTGCGTGACATGCAGCTTGACGTAGACTTGCTCAGGGACAGCCTGCTGAACATGCCGGGCATCGTTATGGAAAATATCCAAATGAGCCGGGAAATTTCCGGAGATTTATGGCGGGTCAGAATCCCATATTTAGACCGAGATGGTGATACTATTAGGATGAGGTCTTTAGACATCCGCCGTGAAATAAAAGATACAAAACGCGAATGGTATTTCTTCGGACGCGAGGGAACTTACCTTCACGAAAAAAAGACAGCGAGCCTTGAAGGTTTGCTGGGGACTCTTGAAACAGAGGATAGAGTATGGAATCTCGAAAGCAAAATACTTACATGGCAGGAAAAAAATAATGCTCTGGGTTTTCCTGAAGGATTTTTGATTTATGACGAAGAATTTTTGTTGCGGACTCCACAGGCAAGCATGGATGAAAGCGGCGTGATAACATTAGAACAGGGAGGCGTAATCCAATGGCTAAAGCCCTTAGAAGGATTCTGACAATAATAATAGTGCTATATTTGATTCTCGTTTCGTTCTCTGTAGGTTATGCTGCTAACTTTCAGAATTATCACGTTACTGAGACCCAGGAAGTCCCGGAACCTATTGAAGTTCCCGTGAATCCTGAACGTGTTACCCTGAATGCCGACAGAGTCTCTTTCAACGATGAGACCGGCAACGCCCTTGCAGAAGGCGGAGCAGTCCTGACTTACAACGATACGACTATAATGGCCGAACGCATAGAGTATAACGCTGACACCCAGAAAGTTCACGCTATGCCCTTACCAGGCGAGCAGATTTTGCTGAAACACGGCAGCAGGACTCTCAAAGGCGACCAGATAGAGTATGACCTGAACACTAAAGAAGGCATCTTGACGGGTGCACTGACAAAAGTGGGAGTCGGCGACAACGGCGGAGTTCTCTATGTATATGGCAGCGAGATTGACGTAATGCCTTGGGAATTGGCTCAGGAACGCGGACTCGTAAAAGGCACAGCTGAAGATTACATTATTCAGTGGCGCAACGTAGTCTTGACAACATGTGCCCTTGAACACCCGCACTATAGACTCGAATCAAAGACGATTTCGTTTATTCCCGGCAAAAAAGTCATAGCAAAGAGACCTCGTGTATATTTAGGCAACACTTATTTATTCACGTCCCCAATGGATTACGTTGTGCAGCTGAAGCGCAAATCAGTGAGCTACTCATTCCTGCCGTATTTCCAGAAAAGCAGCTCTAAAGGCGCAGGCGGAGGCATTACCGGCACAATCGGCTGGGATACAGGTTCAATATCGCTTGGTACTACATGGTTTAATAAATCGGGCTGGGAGTTCATGTTTGAGATAGAGCAGGAACTCAACAAGAACTTCAGGATATTAGCAGGAGTCGAATACTCATGGGACGATGCCTGGGACGAAAGAGTCTGGAGACCTCACGCTACTTTATTCTATCAGGCAAAGGAATACGGCTGGGAAGCAAGACTAAGATGGACTCACAATGAATACATCGAAGACCAGAAGGACTCTAACAGCGAATTCAAAGGCAGACTCGACAGAAGACCGGAATTCATAGTATATGCCCCGTGGTTCAAAAGCTCGCTATATTCATGGATGAGGATTTACGCAGCCTACGGAAGTTTCAAGGAAAAAATCTACGGCGGAGGAGAAGGCGACGTAACCGCACGCTATGGAATTGGACTCAGAAGCTATTTCGAGAAGGCATTAGATGACAAAGGCAACATAGAATTATTCTCTGATACTACCGGCGAAGCATGGTTCTATGACCGTGAAAACGCAGATCATGAAGTAATTCACAGTTTTACGGGACTGCGTTACAAACTCGGCTCAGTTGAGATGGGGACGGCCTACGAGAGCCAGAAAGTCTGGGGAGAGAGCGCAATGCATTGGGATCAATACAAGAAGCGTAAAAGAATCCACCAGAAAATTAGAGTCCCATTAGGGAAAGAAGTCGCTACTGTCTTCAGAGGCAGCTATGACCTTGACGAGTCAATGATTGACGAGATGAATTACAGCTTGCGCTGGGAAACTGACTGCATGATCTGGGACCTGCACTACAAAGACGACAGGACTTCAGGCGGCGATGACAAGATAGGGCTTACGATCTCACTGAATGCCTTCCCGAACTCTAAGGCTTCGTTTGGTCAGAAGCTCGATGTTGACCCGTTCCTGAGACCTGCTGACGTTCCCGGTAAAAATTATTTACAGAAAGAGTGATAAAACTTGATGTTATTGTGTTACGTTGACGGTAAATTCGTCAAACCCGAAGAGGCAGCCCTGCCCATTTCAGATTTAATTATTCAGCGGGGAGTCGGAGTCTTTGAGGCCCTCGTGTCGATTAACCAGAAGCCTTTAATGCTCACTCCTCACATGGAAAGATTTATTAACAGTGCAAAGAGGCTTAAGTTCGCGAATATTCCTGATGTCGAGTTCATGAAGGGCGTTATCCGTGAAGGTATCGCAAAACTTGGCCGTGATGTCAGAGTCCGGACGTTCTTAACGGGCGGTGATGAGTTCGATAACGTTAATGGCTGTTTCCCTAACCCTAGATTCTTCGCGTTGTTCGATGAGCCTGAATTCTTAACTCAGGAAGACTTCGAGAAGGGCAAGATTCTTGAGCCGGTAAGATACAGACGCGAGGCCCCTGAAGTCAAGAGCACGAACTACAGCGTAACTTTTGATCTGCCGCCTGAAGCATTTGACGTGTTATACTGCCCGGACGGTGAAATCACTGAGGCAGGACACAGCAATTTCTTCTTAGTAATGGACGATGACAGAATTATTACTGCACCGTTATCGCGTGTTCTCAAAGGCACGACAAGAGGCGGAGTCCTGGAACTCGCAAGGCAGGAAGGCTACACGGTCGAGGAACGCTGCCCGCTCTGGTCGGAACTCGCAAGCCAGCACGCCCGTGAAGCATTCGTCACTGGAAGCATCAAAATGGTAATTCCTGTAGTAAGAGTAGGCGGTATCACTTTGGGAACAGGACACCCCGGACCGGTTACAAGGAGGCTCTCGCAGCTCTATCGGGAAAATATTTCAAGGTGGCTTGAGTAAATTTTAGTAATTTTTATTAACACTGGCGTGAACACTCGTTACTTTAGTAGTGAGATGAAACGCCCCGTATACTTGACTTTTTCCCTTTTTCTCTTAAGATATTGGCTAGCGGTTAGACTTCCGCTTTAACAAAAATGTATGAAACTAACAAACAGAATTTGAGGGAACACTTCCCTCTCGCCGCAGCGTAGCACTTAGAGATAATAATCTCCGGACTGGGTGAACTATGACGGGTTCTAAGAGAAAAGGTGTAAGAGTAGTAAGTATTAACAAGTAAGGTTGTGTCTCTTAATCTTAGGTAAGAGGCTATACTGTAGGGGCGCAGTGGACACGCCTGCAAGAATAAGGGTGCAAACCAAACTTCTTGGACGAGGATTTTTATCCTTTCAAAGCTTGCGACTTCAGTCGTGAGAGGTTCACAGTGCAGAAACTCCGAGAAATTATTATAATATGTCTTGGAGCTTTTTTGTATTCACGCAAAACTAATTTATATTTTCAGGAGGTAATGTTTTATTATGGAACAAATTCGTTCATTGTCGCAGTTAATCGAAGAGGCTACTAAGTTATGTGCCGAGAAAGGCCGCAAGCGCATTTCAGTAGCTATGGCAGAGGACGCAGGGTTAATCGCAGCTATCGAGGAAGCCCGCAAGATGGGACTCGTTGACGCAACACTCGTCGGCAATCCCGATAAAGTCAAAGCCTGTATAACAGAAGCAGGAGCAAGTGAGGCAAATTATCACATTATTCCAGAGACCAATGAGGCAGCCTGCGGAATCGTTGCCGTCACTGAAGTATCAGCAAAACGCGCTGATATTTACATGAAGGGCCAGCTTCACACCGATAATTTCTTGAGGGGAATGCTGAACAAGGAAGTCGGACTCAGAGTAGGCAAACGCGCAATCTCTCACTGCTACTTCCATTCAATTCCGGGATATGACAGGGTAATCTTCATTGCTGACGGTGCATTCAACATGTATCCTGACTTAAAGATGAAGGCTGACATTGTCCAGAACACCGTAAATTTCGCACGCTCACTCGGAGTCGAGACCCCCAAAGTCGCATGTCTTGCAGCAGTCGAGATGGTCAACCCCGATATGCCCTGCACCCTTGATGCTACTGCACTAGTCCAGATGAACGCACGCGGACAGATCAAGAACTGCATCGTTGACGGACCTTTGGCACTAGATAATGCTATTGACGAAGAGGCCGCCAGAATCAAGCACATCAAGTCACCGGTCGCAGGACACGCTGATGTCTTATTCGTCCCCCAGATTGAAGTAGGTAATGCACTCGCCAAATCAATCAGCTTCTTTGCAAAGGGCAGCGAGACAGCAGGATTAATCATCGGTGCAGCAGCTCCCGTAGTCTTAACAAGCCGTGCAGATTCACCAAGGGCAAAATTATTGTCAATCGCAGGCGCAGTAATGTTAGCTCATCATCAGGGCTAGAAGATAGTGTATAGTGTTATAGTTAGTCGATAGTGAGTAGAAAAGATTTGCTCACTAATAACTATAAATTTAAAGGAGGCATTTTCTTTATGAAAAAA
>JAFSQO010000482.1 GCA_017446645.1 Synergistaceae bacterium
AACGGGGCAGGTGTTGACAATGGCACTTGCTGATATAAAAGCAAAAATCAAGGCCGATTCACAGGCACAGATAAAAGCGATAGAAGCGGAGAATGACGAGAAAGTACGCGAGATAAGCCGTAAGGTCAACGCCGAAATCAAATCGGTACAGGATACATATGCGGCACGTCTTGCGAAGGAAGAGCCCGAAGTCCTGAGAAGGCGCGAAATCGTTGCGGAACTTGATGCGAAGCGCGTTGATTTAGGCACACGCCAGCGTCTTGTGGGTGAGGCATTTGCGGCATCGTTAAAGCAGATGGTCGAAATGGTGCCTGACAAGTACGTGAAATTCGCGGACAAGCTCATGGCTCAGGCAGTGAAGACAGGCCATGAAGTTGTGTTTGTCGGGAAGAACGAGAAACATTTAGATCAGCGTTGGCTTGACGGGTATAACGCATCACACCATACATCACTGACTCTTTCACCTGAAAAGCTGAATATCTCAGGAGGATTCATTCTCAGGGACGACAGAATAGACACGAATTGTTCATGGGATATGCTTTTGGCTGACGCGAGAGCAGACATTGAGACCGAAGTAGTGAAGCGGTTATTTGCGTAGGGAGGTGCTTGACCAGTGAGTTACGTATACGCCGTAGCAAGACTGCGGGGTATGGAAAATCACATACTGGACTCGGCATTTTTTTCGCGCCTGATTGATAGTGCAGGAATTGACGAGGCATTAAAGGCACTCGGTGAAACGTCATATTCTCAATGGCTTACGGGAACGGCAAAATTCGACAAGGCAATTGATGCTGAAATGCTCGCAACATGTGAGGAACTCGAAAAGTTTGTGCCGGATAAAGAGCTGATTGATTTATTCAGACTGCCTTATGATTTCCATAACGTGAAAGTGTTACTCAAAGGCTTATTCAAAGTCAGAGGCGGAGAGCTTGACGGAAGGCGTTATGATCTGCTCTCGAAAATGGGAACGATTGACACGGAAGAACTCACGAATGCAATCGAAACTGAAGAGTACGGATTTCTGCCCTACGGACTTACGGATATTATTCCGCAGTGCTGGCAGTTGTGGGATTCAACGAAAAATGCGCAGGCCGTAGAATTGCTTCTTGACCACCAGATGTATAAAGCAATGCTGAATGTGGCAGAGAAATTGAAGATGCCCGAAGTGATTCAATGGGTGAGATTCAAAATTGACGCTGAGAATTTACGCAGTGCAGTACGTCTCGCGAGAATGAAATATGATTCGTCAAAGGCACTCACATTCTTTCATGACGGCGGAACTATCAGAGCTGATGACATGGCCAGACTGTTAAATGAACCTGCTGAAACATGGAGCAGAATATTATCGTATACAGATATAGGCTCTGTGCTGTCTTCGCTCAATGAACAGTCAGACATGAGAGCGGCATTAACGGACGTGTCAAAAGCACTTGATGAATATCTCATGAAAGTTCTTGAGAGCGCGAAATACTCAATGGATGCACCTGCAAACGTTCTGCTTTACCTGCTCACGAAAGAGGCTGAAGCAAGAAACATGCGCGTGGCACTTGTATGCGTAGCGGGCGGGTTAGACCGTGAATTCGGAAGGAGGCTTCTGAGTAATGGCAGATAGCAAACCAATGGCGGCTGTCGGATATTACGAGATGGCATTACCTTTTCAGGCTGTCGGAGTTCGGAGTGTGATTCTTACGCCGGAGACACGGAACACGTTTGAAGAAGTGTTAGAGAAA
>JAFSQO010000483.1 GCA_017446645.1 Synergistaceae bacterium
ACTGCATAGATTCCGCTGTTGATGAGATTGGAGAGTGCAAAATCAATGATACGGTACTTTGCGGCGAAGTAAACTGCAGGTTTCGCGCGGTATTGTGTCAAGGGCATCAGACGTTTTCCTTCTCCACCCGCAAGGACAACGCCGAGTACTCTTCCGTGTTTGCCTGTGTACATGAAAAATTGACCTCCTTTTGTATTAAAAAATGCCCCCTGCAAATTTCACAAGGAGCATGTTTTATCTTACTGCATTAATTCCTCATAAAGATTCTTGTAGAGACCTGCGGATTTGTCCCACGTGAAATCTTCGCTCATTCCTTCAATCATGAATTTCTTCCATGATGCTTTGTCGTTATTGTAGCGTTCAACTGCGCGCCTTAATGCCCACATCATTCCGTCAACATCGCACGTCTGGAATGTGAAACCGTTTCCTCCTTCGGGTCTGTCAACATCGAACACCGTATCTCTAAGTCCTCCGACCTCACGCACTACAGGAACAGTTCCGTATCTCATTGAGATCATCTGACTCAGTCCGCAAGGCTCAAAGACAGAAGGCATCAGGAATATATCACCGCCTGCATACATCAGGTGCGATAACGGCTCATCATATCCCTTGAATAGCTTTATGCTGTCAGGATATGCCTCTGAAGCCTGAATGATTCCTTTCTCTATCCAGTCATTGCCCGAACCGATAATCAATAATTTAGCTCCTGTCTCTGCAATCTGTCCTGCGGCATTGAATACCATATCGAAGCCTTTCTGCTCAACAAGACGGCTCACGCATACGATTACGGGTGCATTCGTGTTCGGGTCAAAACCTGCACGCTCAAGTAATGCTTTCTTGCAGGCTGCTTTACCTTTAAGGTCTTTCACTGAGAATTTCGCGGGAATTGCCTTATCTCCGTTGGGATCCCAGAATTTCACATCAAGACCGTTGATTATGCCTCGTAATTTGCTCCTCTGCTGATAGAGTATCCCTGAAAGTTCACGCGTTGATTCATACGTCTGAATCTCATTCGCATATGTCGGTGATACTGTCGTTACTGCCGTTGCCGCGACTATTCCGCCTTTGAGTAAGTTCACCTGCCCGTAGAATTCCATCGTTGAAGAGTTGAAGCTCCAGGGTTCAAGGCCAGATGCCTCAAGGAACGGGTAAGGTTCAAATATTCCCTGATACGCGACATTGTGAAGTGTCATTATGCTCTTTCCGCCGGTCTGACGGTAGTGTCTGTGCCACGCTAAAGCACAGGGAAGAAATGCGCTCGTCCAGTCATGGCAGTGATAGATGTCAGGCTCCCAGTCAATTGCGTTCTTCAGTTCAAGCGCCTGCATGCAGAATACCGCGAAGGGTGATGCAGTCCAGAAGTTTAACTGCGAAGGATACTGACTTCCTGAATAATCCTCTGAGTTCAGGAAATATATTATCACTCCGTCAACTGTTGCCTTTATTATGTTCGCTGAATGAATCCGCCAGTCATACGCTGAATATACTTTCGCCTTCACTGTCGTAGTTCTTACCCCAAGACTAGAAACCTTCTCAAGAACACCAGGCCACGCGGGAGTTACCACACGGACATCAACACCTGCCTGACGCAATGCCTTAGGCAATGAACCAGCAACATCACCAAGCCCCCCGACTTTAGAGAAGGGAGCAAGTTCTGTTGTTACAAATAAAACTTTCACAGCACTACCGCTTTTCGTCATTGTTACTAAACTACATTCCTTTCAATGCTGAATTTGTCAGCTAGATTTTTCTGTTTTTTTTTTTTTCTACATGCCCCTGAAGTCAATTGAATATGCTTTTGATGCATACTCTCTGACTACTCTGTGAGTGTTGAAGAAGCTGGCATCAAGGGCGATTGTGTGTTTCATCATGTCTACCCACTTGTCATGATGTTCATAGTACGTGGGAATAACTTTCTTTTCGAGTTTGTCGTATAAATCTATTGCGTCGAGGCTCTCATCATAATGGGCTGACGCGTCTTTTGCTTCTGCCTCGCTTGGTGCAGGCCCGATTGACCAGCCTGTTACGTCCTCAATCCAGCCTTCAATCCACCAGCCATCAAGAACACTGAAATTCATTATGCCGTTCATCGCGCATTTCATTCCTGATGTACCGCTTGCCTCTCTCGGTCTCATGGGAGTATTCAGCCACACGTCAACGCCCTGTGTCAGGAGTGATGCAATTTCCATGTTGTAATTGTCGATGAATACTATCGGTAGATCTGCTCCGAATTCATGCGAAGCCTTTCGGATTTTCTGAAGTAATCTCTTGCCGCCGTCATCATGAGGGTGTGATTTACCTGCGAAAATAAACTGTACTTTCTTGCCGCCTGCAATTTTCTTGAGCCTGTTTATGTCTGAGAGTAACAAATCTGCTCTCTTGTACGTTGCAGCCCTTCTCGCAAATCCAAGCGTTAATACATCAGGGTCAAGCTGTACTCCGTTGGTCTCAAGGACTCGCGCGAATAGCCTCAATTTCGATGCCTGATGTGCCGCCCATACCTCTTCGGACGGGATTGTGAGTGCCTGTACGAGCCTTCCGGGGTCTAATTCCCAGCCCGGTATATGCTTGTTGTAGAGTTTCCGCATTCCTGAGCTTATCCATGTTGTTGGGTGAATTCCGTTCGTTACCCAGTCCACAGTCTCCATGTTGAACATTGCGTTACTGACTTCCGCGTGCTTCTTCGCGACTCCGTTGACGTACCTGCTGTAGCGTAAGCCTAAATCAGTCATTGATACGCCTGGTTTATCGGGAATCATTCTGTGAATCGTGTCTTTTGCATCAGCCGGAAATACACTGTCAATCATTCCGAAGTCAAAATAGTCATGGCCTGCCGGTACTGGTGTATGCGTGGTGAAAACTACCTGCTCGCGGATTTTGTCGGGATCATAATAGCCAAGTTCGCGCATAAGTTCAAGCGTTAAGAATCCGGCGTGCCCTTCGTTAAGATGGAACGTGTCAATGTTCATGTACCCAAGATCACGCAGCATTCTTAACCCTCCGACACCGAGAATAAATTCCTGGCACAATCTGTAACGGTTATCGCCGCCGTATAAATACCAGCATAATTTCCGGTCATCGGGGTGATTCGGCTCAAAGTCCGTATCAAGGAAGTATATGGGCAAAGGATAACCTGTTGCTCCGATACACTCATATACCCATACGCCTACCTGAATGTCTCTGCCCTGAATCTTGATTGTTACCCTGTTCGGAAGTAATGTTAATTCTTTCGAGGGATCCCAGACAACCGGCTTCTCTTTCTGCCAGTCCTCATCGTTGAACTCCTGAACGAAATAGCCTTTTCGGTATAACAGCGTTACGCCTGCCATAGGTACGCCCAGATCAGCGGCACTCTTCAGGATGTCGCCCGCCAGTACACCTAAACCCCCGGAATATGTAGGGATTGACTCTTTCAGCCCGACTTCCATTGAGAAGTAGGCTACGGG
>JAFSQO010000484.1 GCA_017446645.1 Synergistaceae bacterium
CAGTAAGGCAAATGCTTTGGCTTTGGAGAAACTTTTGCCGGGTAGCTGTGAATTCATCTCGAAGCCCAATAACCTGCTTGCAGTCTCGTATATCCTGAATATCAACAGGCACATGAATATACTCGCTGTAAAACGTGAAGGAGCATTCAAGAGCAAAATGATACGTGAAGACCTGATTCGCAGCTTTGACATGATGCCGGACTACTCGCAAAAGATTTTACGTGAGTCAGAACTTGCAGACGAGTCCAAACTATGGAGCCTGCTGCAAAATATCTTTATCCGGAGCAAACCTGACGAGTTACGCAAAATTTACGGAATTGACGAAGGTATAGAGAATCTATTTCTCAAGAACTGGAGACGTGCAAAGAATCTCGATGACTTCATTGGTTTATGTGTCTGTGCGAGATACACCCGTGCTCACATAAGGCGCAGACTCGTCTATATCCTGCTGAATCTGGGACGCTATGAAGTTCAGGGCTTTATGAGGTCAGGCGTTCCATATTGCAGGGCGCTGGCGTTTAACTCACTTGGCCGTGAGATTCTGAGAGAATGCAGGAGCAAATCGCAAATCAGGGTAATAACGTCACTGAATCAGGCAAAGTCCAAGCACGAAAAGTTTTTTGCTCAGGTTGAGTACAGGGCCTCACAGCTCTACGCATTATTATTCGATAATCCTGACATGTCGCAAGAATCGCATAGGGTGTTACAATTCCCATAAAGTTTTTATGAGGAGAAAATATCATGACGCGAAAATTTTGGTTTACCCTTATATTATTCATAGTAGTCACAGCCTGTGCATCGTACGGGCTTTCTAAACGTGTCAGGCTCGAACGCGATAATCAGTCTATTGCAATCATTGCAGATTACCGCGAAGTTGCAGGGCTTGCAAAGAACTCCGGCCTCGAAATTGACGAAGCTCTCAGGATATTAACCGCTAATGGTATGAGAGGCTTGATGGTCAGCGAACTCACCGGCGATAATATCACTCATGGAGTCGGTCAGGCTGAACTGAAGGAGGCGAAATTCCCTGAACGCGGTATCGAAGGCACGATAATAACGATAATGCCCTCAAGTCCCTACAAGGATTTGCTGAATGAGTGGCTCCGGGTCAGATTTGCAGTTAATGACTCAGACAACAGAACCGGAGCTTTATTCGTTCCCATGTCGTTTAACGTCCTCAAGACTGCCGGAATAATTCCCGACATTGACGGACTCGAAGCTGCAAGGCGCAACAACCTGCCGATATATTACAGGCCTGCACCTTCACCGGGGCATTTGTCAGAGCGTGCTTCGATAATGCTTAAACGTGTTCATGACAAGTATGACGTTGCAGTGTTCACACCAGCCGGCGAGATCGTCTCAGGCTACCCCGATGTAAGTATCATGGCAAGGACTGCCCACGAGCTTAAATTACCCCTTGCGCTTGTCGAGTTCTCTAAACAGCTTGGCGAACCTGCTTTAAACAGACTCGCATCACCGTTGCTTATCCCGCTTCATAGTGTTACGAATGAGGAGATGTCTGCCCGAAGAATAACCCGTGCTGCCTTGCGTGACAGACTTGTCCGTGCTGCCGTTGAGCGTTCAGTGAGATTATTATTGCTGCGAACTGCTCCGCCTACGAGTGCTGAATTTGTCTTTGCTGATTTTGCCAACGAAGTAAAGATTCTTGCTGACGAGCTGACTTCAAGAGGCTTTGAGATGGCCATGCCCGGAGCTGTCTTTGCTGACGGGAATTTGAACACGAATATCTTTGCTGCTGTTGCCCTGTCAATCATGCTTGCCTTCTCGTTATGTGCTTATCTTGTCAGAATGGGAATGACTCCTGATTATAAAGTCGGCGCATTGTTCGTAGCAGGCTGTGTAGTGCTTTCCGTGCTTGTCTGGAAGGTTGGATTTATAGCTCGTCTTGCAGGAGCCTTGACTGCACCGTTGATTGCCGTAGAGGCTTCGTTAATTGCAATGGACTCAGGTAAGAATAAAAATATTCTGTACTCGTTCATCTTTGCAGTAGTCGGCGGGCTGTCTCTGGCTTCGTTCTTCAGTGTTACGAGTTATATGCTTAGATTGCAGACCTTTTCGGGAGTCAAGTTCACGTTAATCCTGCCTCCTGTGATGGTTCTGCTTCATGACCTCAAGAACCGCATTCACCCGGAGTCATTAATCGAGTTCCTTTCACGTCCTCCTTTATGGGGTGAACTTGTGATGATAGGCGTATTGCTTGCAGGAGTCGGCTTAATCATCTTCAGAAGCGGCAACGTTACATTTATTCCTGGATTTGAGGCCCGAATCCGCGAGACCCTTGAGAGGCTGCTTATTGCCCGGCCAAGAACCCGTGAAGTCTTCGTAGGCTATCCGTCACTATTATTGCTGAATTTTTTAGTGAGCAGGAATTTATTTGCGCATTATCGCGAGCTTTTCAGGATTGGTGTAGCATTGGGCTTCTCGTCAGTGATTAATAGCTTCTGTCACTTCCATACGCCTTTAATGATGATCTTGCTGCGGGAATTTAATGGCCTATGGACAGGCTTGCTTGTCGGAATAATTGCTGTCTTGCTTGTGAAACTCGTAGTTATCCCCTGCCTGAAGTTAATTCGTCCGTTAATATCATGATAACGTTACTGGGCTATTACGGTTTCGGGAATCTAGGCGATGAATTACTGCTAACTGCCTGCCTTGAGAGTCTGACTCGTGTCGGCCTGCCCCGTGAAAATATAATCGTCCTGTCGAATGACCCGGAACTCACCCGCGAAAACTTTCACGTTAAGTCAGTAAACCGCTGGCGTTTCAGTGAAGTATTTCATGCCCTGAGAATGAGTCATAGTCTTATACTTGGCGGAGGAGGACTCTTTCAGGACGTTACGAGCGTAAAATCCTGCATTTATTACTGGGGAGTAGTGAGGCTTGCGAGGTTTCTGGGGGTTCGTGTCTTTGCTCTTGGCCAGTCAATAGGCCCGTTGAATTCTGGTTTTGCTAAGCGGCTTGCAGGTAATGCCCTGAGTCATTGCGAAAAGATCCAAGTTCGGGATGAAAATTCGTTGAGGCTTGCCGAGTCCCTCTCACACAAAAAAGTAGAATCTGGAAGCGATATTGTAATGACTCTTTCTACACCTCGTGAGTCATTGAAGCATGAGAGTTTATCGCATGATTTTGTAGTTGAAAATGTAGTTGAAAAACTGCTCGTGAATCTGCGTCCCTGCCGTGACCTTGAAAAGTTTGCGGAGATCATAAAACCTCATGTAAATCATAACTATGTAGGTGTAGCCTTGTCAAGTGATGATGAGTCAGCGTTAAAGCTCTTGCCCCTTGAAAGAGTCGTAAGGGTGAAAAATTTCTGTCAGGCTCGTGAACTCTGGGCTAATGCGTCATCTGCAATCGGAATGCGTCTTCACTTCGGGGTCTTGTCGCGAATATTCGGGACACCTTTAGCGTTAATGCCGTATGATGTGAAAGTCAGCGAATTTGCCAAACAATCCGGCGTGCCTTTAATTCGTGACACATGGTGCGAACCTGTAAAGCCCCTTGAAGTTCCTGAAGATTTATGCCCGCAGCTTGATAGATTGACTCGTGAAATTATTAACTGACCTCACCCCTTCCCAGCCTTCCCCTTCACAGGGGACGGAGTAAGACGCGACATCAAAGTCCCTCCTGTCAAGGGGGGATTTAGGGGGGTCTTACACCTAGGGGATATAGGGGGATCATGTTCCACAAGATTTAGGGAGGGTTATGTGATAAAATTCTCGCATTATGGACAAACGCAGAATCGATGAAATAGGAATAAGATATGTGGAAAGCCTCTCACTCTACGAAGAATACGCTACACGAATCAGAAATTTAATTCAGGATTTAGTCGAGATTGAGGGCGTTGAGTTCTACGCGATAGAAGGCTGGGCCAAACCTCCTGCCGAACTGCTGACTTTGCTCTCCTCACTTGAAGAGAATGAATTATCAGGCGTTGACCTCGTAACTGTGAGGGTATTGTTGCGCTTCCCGGAAGATGTCCTGAAGATCGAGGAAGTTGTTAAGAGCGAGTTCGCCATTGACTCCTCGCGTTCAGTGCCTTCCAGCGGCCTCGAAGACCCTTACAGATTCGGCTACCCTGCTGTAGTGTATATATTATCGCTGTCACACATAAGGGCAGGCTTGCGTGAGTGGGCTAAGTACAAGAACCTGAGCTTCAGGCTTGAATTGCGCACAATGCTTCAGGAGGCATGGGCTACGATATTCCCGAAAGTTAATCAGACAGTGGGAAGTATCTCAGAGAAGAAACTGACCCGTGAGCTTGTCTTGCTTGCTGCGTTGCTTGAGAAGGCTGACCAGGGTTTTCTTTCATTAAGAAACGAGATTAAGGACGAAGCGTTATTAGTCCCGCCGTCAAATCAGATTGGTGCTGCAAAGAAGACTTCACTCGATGCTGAAAAATTATTCACTGACGAAGAGTTATATAATCTCTTCCGTGATGATTCTTCGATTTTGGCCAGATGGAACAGTGCAGTACTTGAGGCCGGTTTTCCTGCTTTCACTCCGAGTGCTGATTATTTACGTGAGAGCTTTAATTATCTGTGCAATATCCTGCGTGTTGCCGGGATTGACACTTTATCAGACGTGAAAAAATTCCTGGCTGACCTTGAAA
>JAFSQO010000485.1 GCA_017446645.1 Synergistaceae bacterium
GAAAATCTATGAAACGTATATTAATTTTCGCAATAGTAGGACTCGTAATGTTCGGAGCAGGCTTCGGCGGAGGCTTAATCCTTGGCCGGACAATGGCACCAAAGGACGATAACGGCATAGGCGGAGGGAAAGTAGTTCAGAATCCCGGCCCAATCGTGTCAATCGGCGAATTCACCAGTAACTTAGCAGGAGCAGGCAGGCACGTTATCAGCTTTGCCTTATCCCTGGAACTCGTCGAGAAGGACGGGGCAAGCGCACTGATTCAGACTCCCGGCTGGCTCATGAGAATCCGTAATGAAGTCTTCATGCTCATAAAAGACAGAGTCTACGATGATCTAACAAGCGCAGAAGGGACTCTGCAATTTGCTGCTGACATAAAACGCTCGTTAAATCGAATGCTGCCTGACGTAGGCGGAGAAGCTCCGATTGTCAATGTCCTGTTCGAGAGCATAGTCTTGCAGTAAAGAAGGCAGGTGAAAGAATGCCTGATGTATTATCACAAAACGATATCGATGCCCTGCTAAAGTCTATTTCAAGCGGTGCTGACATTAATGCCATTGCTGCGAAGACTGACGAGTACGCAAAGTTAAAAGTCTATGATTTCAAGCGTCCCGACAAGTTCAGCAAGGACCAGTTAAGGGCAATCCAGATGATTCATGAGTCATTTGCACGACAGATGACGACTGTATTGTCAACTTTGATTCGTTCTATAGTGTCAGCTGAAATCGCTTCGGTTGAGCAGCTTGCTTATGAAGAATTCGTGAACTACATGGTTCAGCCTACTGTAATCGGCATGATTGAAATGCACCCCTTTGAAGGCAGCATGTTAATCGAAATAAACCCTTCATTAGTCTTTACGATTATTGACAGAATGCTGGGCGGCCGAGGGACTTTCTCAGGTAACGTAAGAGAACTCACTGACATTGAGAAGACAGTTATTGAACGAGTCATCATGAGAATCCTTGAATTACTTGAGGACAGCTGGAGCACAGTCGTTGATGTAAGATTCAGATTCGAGAGCATGGAGAGTAATCCCTTCTTCGTGCAGATTTGCTCGCCAAGTGATATGGTCCTAGTCGTAATTATGAAGCTTCGGGTCTCTGACGTTGAAGGCATGGTTAGCTTATGCTTCCCGTATTTCTTAATGGAGCCGATTATGGACAGATTATCGAGTCAACAATGGTTTGCTTCGACTAGTCACAAGGCAGACGATGAGGTCAAGACCTGGCTTAATAACTCGGTCAGACAGGTCAAGATGCCGATGGCTATGGAACTCGGACACACTGTATTATCGCTCAATGACGTTTACGCTTTACAGGTCGGCGATGTAATAAAACTTGACGAACTGAAAGACTCAAATATTGACGTTCGAGTCGGTAACCAGATAAGATTCAAGGCACGTCCTGGGACTCTGAACGGTCACATGGCTGTAGAATTAACGAGCGTGTTGACTGACGACCTTCCCATGCTGACGGGATCATCACAGGAAGATTAAATAACGTGAAAGGAGAGGGATAAAATGCCTGATGATTTATTAAGTCCTGATGAAATAAACGCCCTGCTTTCAGGAGACGGAGGAGACTTCGGCGATGTCGATGAACTTTCTTCCAGTGATTCAGAACAGCTGGCAAAATTTGCAGATACATTCGCAAACGCAGAGAACAGCGTAATAAATATGCTTGCAGGCAAAAATGTTACTACGAACACAGGCAGCCATCTAGTCATGCCTCAGAGCGACTTTAATAATAAATTCTCGGAAGTGCCGTTTTTATTCTCGTGTACATTCAAAGGCTTTGACGATAAGCCCCTGGCAATCGTAGTAGACCAGAAGGGAGCATTGACCCTTGCAGATCTCATGATGGGCGGAGGAGGTGCCCAGCTTCCTGAACCAAGTGATTTATACTGGAACGCTGCCCAGGAAGGTTTGAGTCAGGTCGTAGGTTCTGCGTTTACAGGTTTGAGCGGTATGCTCGGCAACAGGACACTCATACCGGATAATACAAGCTCTGCACTCGGTGAAGATGACTGGCGGGCGTTTTCCCTTGAGCCTGCTGACAAAAAAATTTGGGTAAGTCCCGTTAGCGTTACAATTGACGGACTATCGCCTTTTAACATCTGGACATGTCTCACGCTTGATACGGCTGTTGATTTCGCAACTGCAATACGCGATGTAGCTGAGGGCAAGCCGATTAACACAGCATCAAGCAATACTAATACAGGAGGTGGAGGACCAATGGGAGGAGGAAGACAGACCGCAGGCCCAGCTGTTGACGTAAGACCTGCAGCATTTCAGCCTTTAGGGGGCGGTGCTGGAGGAGGTGCTCCAAGTCCGATAGATTTAATTGCTGATATTCCGGTTAGAGTCACTGTCGAACTCGGCAAGGCCCGCAAAAGTGTCTCGGAAATTCTTGCACTCACAGCAGGAGCAGTCGTCGAGCTTGATAAGATGGCCGGCGAACCTGTTGATATTCTCGTCAACGGCAAATTAATCGCACATGGTGAAGTTGTCGTAATAGATGAGAACTTCGGGGTCAGAATCACGGATATAATACCCGGAGGAGCAAGGGCGGTCTAATTAAAAATTAAAAAAATTCGCGTTCGTGTTATAATTTTTCGCATTCAGTCTAATATAAATAAATCATCTTAAAGAGGAGTTTTCACGATGGGAAAAAAAGTTTTAATAGTCGATGACGCAGCCTTCATGCGCATGATGTTAAAGGATATACTGACAAAGAACGATTTTGAAGTCGTTGCAGAGGCTGAAAACGGCAAGGCAGGAGTCGCAGCATTCCAGAAGTACAAGCCCGATATTATCACTATGGATATAACTATGCCGGAGATGAACGGTATCGATGCAGTGAAGGCAATCAAGGCACTCGACCCCAGCGTTAAAATCGTCATGGTCTCAGCAATGGGACAGCAGCCAATGGTCATCGAAGCAATTCAGGCCGGAGCAAATGACTTCATCGTCAAGCCCTTCCAGCCCGAAAGAGTTATTGAAGCTATCACAAAGGTGCTGTCGTAAAAATCATTCAGGACGTATCTTTGACGGCATATTTAATCCGTGCCGTTAGCGTATTAATAGTCATGTCGCTTTGTGCATTTATTCTCGTGAAGTTCTACAGGAAGAATAATCCTAATGCAAAGAGCGCAGCTAATGTCGAAATCATTTCGTCCCTGCGGCTGACTGGCAGGGATATATTTTTAGTAGTTCGTTGCGGGCCTGATGTCCTGGCATTCACTGTAGGAACCGGAGGCTCGCACTTAATGGGCAGGTGGAGTTATGAGGACTGGCTCAAGAGTATTGATTCGTAAAATCTTTCTCACCCTGATAATTATTCTTGTCGCGGTGACTCAATCTTTTGCTGCAACTGCTCCGGCAAGGCTGCCCGATGTGCCTTCGATCCCTTTGCCTACTATAAGTTTCGGAGCTGCACCGGCTGACTCGCCCCGTGATGTTGCGTTGACTTTGCAGGTTCTTGCATTGATGACTGTGTTGAGCCTGGTACCTGCTATTTTGCTCATGCTAACGAGTTTCACAAGAATTATCGTAGTGTTAGGCTTCGTTCAGAGAGCAATCGGTCTTCAGCAGTCGCCCCCTCAGCAGGTCATTGCAGGACTCGCATTATTCTTGACGATGTTCACGATGTATCCGACTTGGGATCGGGTCTATAATAACGCGCTGGAGCCTTACATGTCAGGCAGAATTAATTCCCAACAGGCATGGGATAACACTATTGCACCTGTGAGGGAGTTCATGTTCAGATATACGAGACAGGAAGAGTTATCGCTGATCGTCTCAATGTCAGAGACCCCCAGACCGGCGAATCAGTCCGAGGTCCCGACAAGAGTCTTAATTCCGGCTTTCATGTTGAGCGAATTAAAAACGGCGTTTCAAATGGGTGTCGTGATTTACATTCCGTTCTTAGTCGTTGATATGGTCGTCTCAAGTGTCCTGCTTGCAATGGGAATGATGATGCTGCCGCCTATGATGATCTCTCTGCCGTTCAAGATTTTATTATTCGTAATGTCTGACGGCTGGAACTTGGTCGTGATGAGCGTCTTGAAGAGCTTTACCAATGTCCCGTAAAATTTTAATCAGGAGTAAAAAATGCCCGTAACTAATTTAAGTCTATTTGATATATTGAGCGGAGCAATATGGACGATGCTTTCTGTTACATTGCCGATTTTGTTGACTGCAATGATAGTCGGCTTGTTAATCGGCATACTTCAGACAGCAACTTCGATTCAGGAGCAGACGTTAATATTTATCCCGAAAATCTTGGCCGTCTTCTTCTGTATAGTTATCTTGTCGCCCTGGATAAGTCAGAGAATGCTCGTAATGACCCGCGAGATTCTTGGCCAGCTCGAAAGATTCATAAACTAAATATGGAGGAAGGCGAACAATGGATAAGCCCAAATTGACGCTGAGAGAAATAATCTTTGAGGGGATAAAGAAATTTGCTGGCGAAATTATCGGAGTCGTATTGCTTGCGTGCTTTCTGTGGTTCTTTCCGAGTCTGAAATCATTATTCACGGAACATACATTCCCGGAGAAAAACGAATCACAGTCAGAAATTCAGCGGGAACTTGAATCGCACCGCAAAGAAGAAGAACGCCTTAAGGAAGAATTGAAGCGTCATGAAGAAGCCCTCAGAGTAGCAGAAGCAAAAAAGGCAGAAGAAGCCAAGCAAAAAGCAGAGAATACAGAGCCGGCACCATCAATGCAAACGGTAAAGGCTGACGCAGGCGGAGTCGTCAAGGCACAGCAGGACGAACACGAAAGGCAAGCTGCGACTCAGGCAAAACAGAAATCAGGGGCTGAACTCTTGCGTGAGGTTCTCGAAAAGTACGGGCCTGAAGATTTCTTTTCGGCGAGTCTGAATTCTAAAATCTTTTATGATGATAAGACAAAGAAGCCGTATGTCCAGGTGACGGAGAAGTTCAATCAGACGGTGTTCTGGGATGAGTTTTTGCCGAAATTGAGGAAGGCCCTTGAGGGTGTTGCGGTTAAGAAGTCAAAGCAGTTTTATGTAGACAAGGTACGCAATGCGAATCAAACACTCAATAAACAAGACTATTTCGAGAGAATAAGAACAACAGAGTACGGTTTAGCATATCCTTATGAGTTCAAGATAAATAATGAGTGTTACAGTATCGTAATTCCTGACAATGTGTCTTCATTTACAGTGTACGACATGCCATTTAAGACTTTGGGTGGTGTAAAAGACCATAATATTATTTCACGTATTGCTAAAGCCGATGATAGCTATTTCACTGATGTACATTTGTGTGTAATTGAACAGGAACTGCGCGGTATTGGTTTGGCATTGCTTCGTTTTATCAGCAAGATGTCCAGACCGTTTGCATATTCTATAACTTATCTTGACAAAGACGGCGATGTTATATCAGCTCAGGTTGTCAAAAAGAAGTCGGCAGCTTTCACGGTATATCGTTCATTTTACTACGGTCTGTTTGCTGGGGATAGCAGACAGATTTTATCCACGCGGTCAATGTCGTTCGCACCGGGATACTTATTTGATGATTACTCATTTGATGCTTTACGTGACGCAGCTACTATCTCTCTTGGCACCGGCAACTACAACAAAGCGCACCCCGAAGAAGGCTACACAATCGAACTTGACTCAGACGAACTTCAGCGACTCGACACAATGAAGTTCGAGGTCATCTTCGAGTAGTTACTATCATGACAGGTACTGAATTACCAGCCCAGCTACTCGCAATTTACCTGCTGCTTCACCTGAGATTTATAGGGTTGATGTTCAGCTCGCCTGTTTTCACGTCAACGATGACTCCGACACCGTTTCGATATATTTTTGCCGTAATGCTCACAGTCTGTTCGGTCGGAATAATCAAGACTGAGTCAATTCCTATGCTTTATTTTGACAGTGTAACTTTTCTTGCTGCAATCTTTATCCGTGAGCTTGTAATCGGGATTGCCCTGGGATTTATCTCGGCGTTGCCCCTGTTTGCATTGCGGATTGCGGGAGAGCAGATAGGTTCGACAATGGGCTTCTC
>JAFSQO010000486.1 GCA_017446645.1 Synergistaceae bacterium
AATTGTCCCGTAGCCCTCGCCGACGTTATTTTTATACACCGTAACGAGTCCCGGAGCTATCTGGCTGTGAGCATCGAGCCTGAAATATGCCGGTAAAGTCCCGTATAAATCTTGCGTTAAATCATATTTCCAGTAATCAGGAATAATAGAGACATAGCCGTTTCGATTAGGGTTTGACTGCGAGCCTATTTGATCATATCTATAGAGTTCATAGCGTGTCCCCGTCCTGTTAGTAATGCGGGTTTCGAGGGTGTAGACAGGTGCCGAGCTGTTGAATTGCGTCATCATGAAGAAGTTCCCGATGTCCTGAGTCATGTCCTGTTGAGCGTCCCAGTTGAATTTGGTGCGCTTGACGACTTCAGAGCCGTTTTTGATTACCATGTCGAATCTTAACGGATTATTCTCTGCATTGCCATTGCTGACATTAGCGACTACTACAGGAATTGGTGAAGCTTCTCTGAAATTGCTGTAACCTGTTGCCAAGTTAGCCCTTTGCTTGAATGCCAGATAACCCAGGGTGCTGCCGTAATCGGGTTCGCCATTGACAGAGATTCTTGCTGAGAGGCTTTCACCGGGGTTAACGAGATTATTTCTAGGTGACGTGTAGTTTATGTCGACGTTGTACTCATCTCCCAGTGATAACTCGAACTCCTCATAAACAGAACGCAGATCACACACATATAAATACCTTACGTCCGTACCCGTGTAGTTGACGTTATGGTCGCCGTATTCAAGGGTGTAAATCATGCTGCCGTTAGAGTTATAGACTACATCGCCTGAGTAAGTGTAAGCAACATTGTTGTTATTATCATAGACTGTATCGCCTGAAACCGTGTAAACAGTGTTGCCTTCAGTATCGTTAATGAGTTTCTTGTCATTCGAGTCCACTATGTTATAAGCGAGAGGGTAAGTCATCTTGCCGTTAGTGATTTGACGTTTGAAGACCTGTTTAGTTTCATTGTCAATAATGCAGAAGACAGGCTCATTAATCGAATTATACTGATAGTTAGAATCATAATTATCCCACCAGTGAAGCCTGCTGGTCGTATTATTGTAGCCATAAGTAGCAATTCCCCAGCCGAACCAGAACGGGAAATGCCTCGCGTAAGCATTGCCGAATGAGATATTGAACTCGCCCCTGCCTTCAGGAATTACGAGGCATAAGCTCTCTAAGGGGTCAGGGTAAACGTCATAGTAGTTTGTGTTGATTATGCCCCTGTTAAGCCAGGTGTCATAGGGTTCAGGCTCAGACGCAAGCACGTAATTGAATCCGTCAACAATATCGCCCAGTACTGTGAAGGTAACCTCCGGCATTTCTCCGCCCATAGTCCTCAGATAGGGAAAAGCAATAGTGAAGTCGTCATCATCGTCATCATGATAGATTGCGTAGTAAAAATAGTGAAAATAATTCTCATAGACCGTAGCGAACCATTGAGGGCCTGCAACGTGATTACTGTTAGTGCCTTCGATTCCTGTGATGTCTCGTAACTGGTAAAAGAATCCTAGTTCGGAATTATTTCCGTAAAGACTGTAAATTGTTCCCCAGTCTATATCATCGTCATCGTTGTAGACCGGGTAAAAGTGATACGGGTCATAATTTGTAACAGCAGCGTTTGCTCTGTCCGTCAAGATAACGCAGCAAAATAAAAATAAGATCAGCGCAAAAATTTTCTTGAGCAAATAAATCATCTCCTAAAAATAAAATAAAATCTAGTTCGGAATGCCGATATAACTTACTGCAATATTGCCCCCGAATTGAGGAGCAATGTCCAGGGCCTTCTTCATTCTGTGAAATGTTACAGTCTTAGTCGCCCTTACAGCCGCGCCGAGTTCCTGCCCGGTGTCGCAGTCAAGTCCAGAAGGAATATCGACAGAAACTATGTGAGTTGCCAGTGTATTTATCGAGTTAATTATGCGTTCAAACATGCCTTCGACAGGACGGCTTAAGCCAGTTCCCAACAAAGCGTCAATGCAGGTTTCACAGCCTCTTAACGCGCTCTCGAACTCTGAGTAATTCTCGTCATTAATCGTATTCAGGACTTCAGGTGCTAGTTTGCTCATGATCTTGAGATTTGTCTGGAAGTCAGGACTGCCCTTCTTGATGTCGCCTGCGATGTAGACTCTTACGTCCTTGCCGAGAATGCACAGGTGCCGGGCAATAGCCAGACCATCACCGCCATTGCTTCCAGGTCCGCAGACGATAGCGAACACTGCGTAGTCTCGAATCTCGTTTATGACGGCAATAGCAGCGTTTTCCATGAGCAAGATGCCGGGAATTCCGAAAGTCTCAATAGCGCGTTTATCCATGTCACGGGCTTGTTTGCGGGTAACGGCTTCAGGTGAGTAGACATCATGATAGACGACTTGCCTGTGAAATTCTTCTGGGTCATAAAATTCTTCTAATTCTCTCTCAAGTTCAAATTCAGATGGCAAAATTTTTTCCCTCTCCTCGTGTAAAATAATTTTGTGAGATATTATATTACATCTTGCATAAATAAATTTTTTGTGTTAAATTGCACGCTATGTCAAAATCTGTGAAGAGCAATAATAACAATAAAACAGTCGCACTGAACCGCAAAGCCCGACATGACTACTTTATTCTCGACACTTTTGAGTGCGGTATAGTCCTGACCGGTACGGAAATAAAGAGCGTCCGAGCCGGAAATCTAAATCTAAAGGATTCATATGCCTCAATCGAAAATAGTGAGTTATGGCTTTTCGGAGTTCACATTTCGCCGTATGACAAGGGCAGTTACTATAATCATGAGCCTGAACGCGACCGAAAATTATTGATGCACAAGCACGAGCTAATCAGACTACGCAGCAAAATGCGAGAGAAAGGCTTAACACTGGTGCCTCTGAGCATATATATCAAGCACGGCAGGCTGGCAAAGGTAGAGTTAGCCCTGGCAAAAGGCAGAACTACTCATGATAAGCGCGACATGATAGCTGAGAGAGATGCCAAGAGAAATATGGCTCAAGCAGTGAGGCAAAATATCCGAGACAGGAATTACGAGTAAATCAACAAAACTTTCACGGGGGCGACAGGTTTCGACAGCGTGAAGGAGGATCTGAAGGAGCAGGTCGGGGAAAGTCTATAATCACCCGTAAAACTTAGGACAAAACAATAAAAGTCGAAGATAATTTCGCATTAGCAGCTTAATATAGCTCGCTACGCCAATGGATGGACAATGCTGACGGTTCACCTGAGGTGTCACGAAAGTCAGCTCCCCGCCATGTACAGAGCCGGGCATGGCGATAGACCCGTAAAGCTCTTGGAAATCTGAGGGGTTGTCTCTGACCTGAAGAGGACGACAATTAACAGAGAATAAGCCTGTAGCAGCCATCACGATTGGCCCACGTTGGACGGGAGTTCAAATCTCCCCGCCTCCATCCAG
>JAFSQO010000487.1 GCA_017446645.1 Synergistaceae bacterium
CCACCCATAAGGAACACTGCGACCGTCAATATGCGTGATTACCCGCATAGTGCCCTGTCCTTTACGTCCCCATGCTTCTTCTGCAAGACCTGTGAAAATTCCCTCAAGCAATGATTTAGTCAGGAACTCATCAGCGGGAACTCTGAAATTAAAGCTCTGAGTCGTATTTGCGTCGAGATCCTTGAAGACGAATTTACCTGCTACACTCGGTGCGAAATACCCGAAAGTACCGCCTATGCCTGCTTCTCTGTCCTGAGTTACAGTGCCGTTAATCGCGGTTGGACTTGTGAGCTTAAAGGGGAAATTCACGCTGTCAACTGTCTCATGAACGAAAGTCCTTGCAGCAGGATAACATGCAGAGCCGCGCTTCAGGAATTCATGACCAAAGGCTATAAATCTCCCGTCAGTTGATGTAGCTGTTACAGTGCCAGAAACAGAAAGCTCAATGTCTCCCCAGACGAGTAAGGCAGATATAGCATCTCCGGGTTTTAGCTCAGATTTATCTATCTTGAGAGCACCAGAACCAGACGATACGCCGTGAACCAGACCAAGTCCGAGTGAGTCTGCGAGTTTTTGCAGAGCAGGAGTCTTATTCATGCCAGTGAGAATTAAGTCGCTTGCAAGTGATAGAGAATTTTTGCCAGAGTCATAATCAAACATGTTGCACATTGACTCAATCGGTGTAATCATTCCCAAAGTATGATCGCTCATGTCCCAGCCGCTTCGGACTGCCCCTGCTAATCTGCCGTTGATATACACAGGTGAGCCGCTCATGCCTTTAGCGATTTTGTGACCGTCCAGAAATTTTATGAGTATCTCGCTTGTTATGCCCTTGCCTGGTTTTTGTGGTATAGAGCTGAGAATCTTCACGGGGATTCGTGTCGGTTTCGTTCCCCTTAAGACTGTGAGGATATAGCCTGTCAAGCCTGGTCTTAGCTGAGATGCCCTGATTATTGGCTGCTTGGGGATAAATCTCTCCGGATAAGCAGGAGTTGCCGCAAGAATAAATATTAACGCGATAATAATTTGCCTAAATGCCTTCATTTTTTGCATGTTGCCTCAAATATTGCATAATAAAATCGTTTATGTCGCCGTCTAGTACAGCCTGAATATTGCCCTTTTCGTAATTTGTCCTGTGATCTTTCACCAGTGTATAAGGGTGAAGTACATAGCTGCGAATCTGGCTGCCCCATGTTGACTCTTTCTTGTCGCCTATGACTGAAGCTAGTTCGTTCTGTCTTTGCTGTAGTGCAATTTCGTAGAGTCTGCTCTTCAAGACGTGCATTGCTACTTCTCTGTTTTTGTGCTGACTTCTCTCGTTCTGACAAGTTACGACTATCCCTGTAGGTATATGAGTAATTCTCACAGCGGAGTCAGTTCTGTTGACGTATTGACCGCCTGCTCCTGATGCTCTGAATGTGTCGATTTTCAGGTCTTCGGGGTTTATGTCAATAGCTGCGTTATCTAAATCCGAAAATTCCGGCGAGACTAAGACGCTTGCGAAACTGGTGTGTCTTCTGTGATTCGAGTCAAACGGTGAAATTCTGACCAGTCTGTGAACTCCTTTTTCTGCCTTCAGGAATCCGTAAGAGTTCAGCCCTTCAACTAGGACAGTCGCGCTCTTTATGCCTTCACCTTCGTCAGTCATGGCTTCGATTATGTTTGTCTTGAAGCCCTCACGCTCGCAGTAACGCAAATACATTCGCAGCAACATTCCAGCCCAGTCCTGAGAGTCTAAGCCTCCTGAACCTGAGTGAATCATTAAGATTGCATTAGAAGAGTCATATGGCTCATTTAGCAGTAATAAGAGACTGGTGCGTTCGATTTCCCTTCGCAGGTTATTCGCACGTGTGTTGAATTCTGTCTCAAGTTCTGAGTCTTCTGAGTCTGAGTCGTCGAGAATTTCCGAGAGAGTCACAAGTTCCTCGTACTCTGAGTGAATGTGCCGCCAGCTTTCGAGCCGTGAGTTTACTTCAGCTAACTGTCTGAGTGTCTCCTCGTGACCGTCCTGAGTCCAGAATTCCGGGCTTGATGTTGCCCTCGTGAGCCGTCGTGAATTATCTTCGAGTACAGGCAAGTCAAAGGCTGTCCTGCAACGGGTTTATCAGGTCGTGCAGTTCTTCCAGTTCTGATTTGATATTTTGATTCATGTTTATGCTTTAAACCTTTCGAGTATTTTATGCGAAATAATATCACGAATTCTCACGCTTATAAATTCATTTCACGCAAACCAGTTAATGCAAACGGTATAGCTACTAACAACGTCAGCAAGTCAGCAACAGGCTGTGCGGCAGCGATACCAGTAAGACCCCAAAATCTGTGGCCTATATTGAGAGCAAGAAAGAACATTATGCCCTGTCTTGAAGCAGCTAAGAGGCTCGCCCTGACAGTCTTTCGTGTATTTTGCAGGAACATGTTGGACATGGTTACAAAGCCTACTGTTGTGTAAATCAGGCACTCATAACGCAAGGCACGCGCTCCCAGTGAGATTAACTCAGGGTCTTCAGGTCTGAATGCAGCAATGACCTTTTCGGCAAAGACATAACCCAGAAAGCTCAAGACTGCGCAGTAAATACTCGTAACTGCAACACTGAACCAGAAGGCTTGCCTGACACGCGAAAACTTTTTTGCCCCGAAATTGAACCCGCACACAGGTTGAAAGCCCTGCCCGAAGCCGAGAACTATTGCAGTCGCGAACATCAATACCCTCATTACGATAGAGAGTGCAGCAACAGCAACGTCACCATAAGCTCCTGCAAGCTGATTCATGTAAGCAACTGAAATGCTGGCTAGCCCCTGTCGTCCAAGTGAAGGCAGTCCTCCGGCAGCAATTTCTTTATACATGCTTATGCTTGGCCTGAAGTTCGAGAACTTTAACGGGATCTGGTCAGCCTTTCCGGTTAGTCTTAATAATACCGTGAAGCTTATACACTGCGAAATCATAGTAGCCAGTGAAGCCCCTGCAACTCCCATATCGAGAATAAATATAAATATCGGGTC
>JAFSQO010000488.1 GCA_017446645.1 Synergistaceae bacterium
GTGGCTCTTGGATACTCCGGCGGCTAATAACGTACGCTCTTTCATGCCGGGAATATTTGCGAAACACACGTGCTTGTTTCCCGTGAAGTTCATTGACTCGTAAATTTCGTCACTTAATACAAACAAATCTTTCTCAAGGACGAATTCGGCAATTTCTTCGAGCTGTTTTTGAGTCGCTACTCTGCCTGAAGGGTTGCCTGGGTAATTCAGGATTATCCCGCGGGTTTTTGGGGTACATGCTGTGCGTAACTCTTCGACAGTAGGGGCAAAATTATTTTCCTCACGGGTCTTAATGTAAACTGGGACTCCACCTGTGTTTCTTATCTGGGCATCGTAGCATGTGAAGTAAGGCTCGATTAACAAAATCTCGTCGCCTGGATTAAGTAACGCCTCGAAAGCCAGCCAGGGTATATGCAAGCCTCCGACTGAGATATAGACTTCATCGGGGGTAGCTTTGAAGCCGTGATGACGTTCCCAGTAAGCACACGCTGCTTCACGGGTCTCAAGAAAGCCCTGTAACGGGGGGTAGTGAGTGAAGCCTGCTTTTGCACCTGCTGCGCCTGCGTCTACTATGTCGGGTTCAGTTACGAAATCGGGTTCGCCTATACTTAGATTCAGGACACCCTGCATTTTCTCGATGGCCTGAAAGACTCTGACCATTCCGGACGGTTTTGTTTCGCTAAATCTTTTTGCGAGTTTCATGATTAATTAACA
This sequence comes from Synergistaceae bacterium, assembly GCA_017446645.1. Classification (GTDB taxonomy): domain Bacteria; phylum Synergistota; class Synergistia; order Synergistales; family Aminobacteriaceae; genus JAFUXM01. Next base: position 715 of record JAFSQO010000488.1, read on the forward strand.
CTCCTTTTTTTTACTCCGAGAGGGCGCGGATTATTCTCAAGAGAAAGAATATCGGTTCTTATTCCTTCAGCTATATTTGCATCGATTGAGTTAAGCTCTTTATCTGCACGTTCAGAGAGAATTACGATATATTTTGCCATAGCCGTTAAACAAGTTCACGAATATTAATTACTCCGGCATCGTTATAGTGTTCTTCACAGAAGGCTAAATCATCTGCATCTTCAGCTTCTTCTGCCATTTTGAGCCAGTCAATATAATTTAACACATCAACCTGCAAATTATCAGGAAGTGCCTCGAAAATATCAAGATAACGTTCTCCCTCGCTTACTCTAGGCATTTCTTCAAAGCTGGTGTCATGAATTTCCGGCAAATTTACTCCGGCTTCATTGAGCTTCTTTCGATAAAGCCATCTCTGCCACGCCATATAATCTGAAGCACTGACTTGCGAATCTTCAAGGTCATTAAAACTCTTTACAAAGCGTTCGGATAAAGTTAAAGTGTCAAGCATTCGATTCTGCCTCCATAATTTTTTATTTATTCATCCGGCCAAGTCCTATAAGATAATAATTTTTCCATAAGTTCTGACCGTACCTTAGCCTGATAGTCTATAGCAGCCTGAAGACTTCTCCTGTACATGACATCACCTGCTGAGACCATATTATATAAATAAATTTCTGCCTGCTGAAAACATTTCAGGGCCTCTTGCAAATCTCTTTCTGTACCTTCACCGTAGAGATATGCCTTGCCTAGCCTGAGATACACAGGGCCTGCTGCGTATTCGCCTGTACTTTTAGTGACATATTCCTTACAGTGAGAGTAAATCCTGAAGGCTTCGTCTAAATCTTTCTCTACGTAATAGCCGTTTCTGTACATGTCGCCGATTTTATACAGTGCGCTTACTTCTCCTTCAAATGCTAATTGGGCAAAGCAGCGAAATGCCTTCTCATAGTCAGGTGTGCCTAGTCTGCCATAATAATAGCAGTATCCTAGATTTTCGAGTACTTCATGTGAGCCGAGTTCTAATGCCCTCTCGTAGTAATGCACAGCTTTTGCGAAATCCTGATTGACTCCCCTGCCGTCGTAGTATAAATTTCCTAAATCGCACATTGCAGAGGCTTTTATGTCATTGTAGTCATATTTAGCTATTATTATTTCGTAAAGCTCGACGAGAAAATCAAATAATTCCGGCAGCATTGCCTTTGTCCTATCGAAACTTGCAAGAGCACCAACAAGGTGAGTGATATGCATATCTTCAGGATACTGACATTCTTTAAAAAAATTTGCTGTCTCAGGGTAAACATCAGGGTCAATCATTGAGCGTATATGATTTATTCTCTCGGTAAATTCTTCGTCTGTCATTGTGCAAAGCTCTCCTCAAAGCAAAATAAACAGCGGAGAAAGTTGTGTTCACCCTCTCCGCATTATATTCGCTATGAATTACTTGCTTGCGAGATATTCATTCATGCTTGCTGCTGCTTTTCTGCCTTCTCCCATTGCAAGAATTACTGTAGCTGCACCGAGCACTATATCGCCGCCTGCCCATACTCCGGGGATGCTGGTCTTCTGGTTCTCGTCGACTATGATATTGCCGTATTTCGTTACTTTCAGACCTTCAGTTGTCTGAGCCATCAGGGGGTTAGAGTCATTGCCCAGGGCTATAACAGCTGCGTCAATGTCCAGAACGTGTTCAGTTCCGGGGATAGCTACGGGTTTTCTGCGTCCTGAAGCGTCAGGTTCGCCAAGTTCGTAGCTCAGGAGTTCAACGCCTACGAGTCTGCCTTTCTCGTCGCCTATGAATTTCGTGGGGTTCTCAAGGAAATGGAAATCAACGCCCTCTTCAAAGGCATGTGCTACTTCTTCGATTCTTGCGGGCATTTCTGCACGGGTTCTTCTGTAGACACAATAGACTTTTTCTGCGCCGAGCCTTAGTGCTGTCCTTGCGCCGTCCATTGCTACGTTTCCGCCTCCGAATACTGCGACTTTCTTTGCGTCATACATGGGTGTATCTGCGTGGTCGCGGTCATATGCTCTCATTAAGTTAGAGCGTGTGAGATACTCGTTTGCGCTGAAGACTCCGATTAAGTTCTCGCCCTCGATGTGCATAAATTTCGGAAGTCCTGCACCTGTACCGATGAATGCTGCATCAAAGCCCTGTTCTTTCAAAAGCTGCTCAAGTGTGGCAGTACGTCCTACTAAGAAGCTTGTTTTGAACTCTACGCCCATTCGCTTTAAATTTTCGACTTCTTTGGCGACTAGAGCCTTGGGGAGCCTGAACTCTGGAATACCGTAAACCATAACGCCGCCGGTTTTCTGGAATGCCTCGAAAACTGTAACGCTGTGGCCTTCTCTGCGAATGTCTGCTGCAACTGTGAGTCCTGCGGGGCCTGAACCGATTACTGCGACTTTCTTGCCTGTATCAGGTTTCGGTGTGGGTACAGTTATCTGGTTATTGGCTCTTTCCCAGTCAGCTACGTAACGCTCAAGTCTTCCGATTGCTACTGATTTTTCGGGTGATTTAAGCATCTTGCCTATTGTGCAGTGATCCTGGCACTGTTTTTCCTGGGGGCAGACGCGTCCGCAGATAGCAGGCAATAAATTAGTGTTCTTGATTGTGTCGATTGCGCCTTTGAAATCGCCGTTCTGAATGTGCTTTATAAATTCCGGAATTGGCACGGATACAGGGCAGCCCTTTTTGCACGGAGCTGTGGGGCACTGAATGCACCTCTGAGATTCGACTCTGGCCTGGGTCTCTGTGTAACCCAGTGCGACTTCTGACATGTTGTGAGCGCGCTCTATAGGGTCCTGTGAAGGCATTTCCTGCTGTGGAATAGCAAATCTGTCTTTGTTAGTCAGGGTTTTGCCCTCAAGTCCTGCCCAAATTTTTGCGGCTTCTTCCTGAAGTATTTCTGTAGTCTTGTGTTCGCTCATGATTTACGCCTTCTTTCCTGAGTCAAGTCCGATTCTGCACTTGTGGTCTGCTTCGCGTTCTTTGTCCTTGAAAGCAGTCATTCTCTGCATCATGTTGTCAAAGTCGACTTCATAGCCGTTGAATTCAGGGCCGTCAACGCACACGAATTTAGTCTTGTCGCCGACTTTAACTCTACAGCAACCGCACATACCTGTACCGTCAATCATAATCGTATTCAGTGACGTAGTTATTGGAACGCCGAAGGGTTTTGCAGCTGCGACACAGAACTTCATCATGATAGCGGGGCCGATTGAGACTATTTCGCTGACTTTCTCGCGCTCACAGACTTCCTTCAATGGCTCAGTAACGACAGCTTTGCGGCAATATGAACCGTCATCAGTTACAACGATTAACTCATCGCTGGCCTTGCGCATTTCGTCCTCAAAGAATAATAAATCTTTAGTTCTTGCGCCTATTACAGTAATGACTTTATTGCCGATTGCGTGATTTGCTTCGACTATCGGGTGAAGGGGTGCTATGCCTATTCCGCCGCCGATGCAGAGGACTGCGCCGTCCTTTTTCTCGATATGGGTAGGCTTGCCCAACGGTCCGACTAAGACGGGTATATTGTCGCCTTCGTTGAATTTCACAGAAAATCTGCGGGTTGTTGCGCCGACTGTCTGGAATACGATTGCGATCCAGCCTTCGTCAGCGTTTGCGTCTGCGATTGTCAAGGGTATACGTTCGCCGTAATCTTCGTCAAGCTGGAAAATTATGAACTGTCCGGCCTTTCTGTTGCGGGCTATTTCAGGTGCCTGGACTTTGTAATAAAACACGCTCTGGTCTCTCTCTTTGTCGTAGGAGAGCTGCCTTTTTTCGAGTATCTTATGCAAAAAGATTCCCCCTCATAAAAATGTGAAAATATAAAATCTTGACTTACAAATGATAAGCCAAAAATTATTTTAAAACAAGCGAAATTAATGCGATAAATTTTTGTAACGCCTGCAAAATTATTTATGCCAGCTTTATAGAGTTCAGAAATTCGTTATTGCTCTCGGTCTGTCTGAGCTTGTCGAGAATGAGATTCAAAGCTCCGGCCTCGTCTACTCCTGCTATTCTCTTGCGCAAAATCCAAAGCCGCTTGAGTTCGTCATCGGGCATTAATAACTCTTCGCGTCTTGTTCCTGATTTAGTGATGTCAATCGCTGGGAAAATCCTTTGGTCTGCAAGTTTTCTTGACAGGTGAAGCTCCATGTTGCCTGTGCCTTTGAACTCTTCGTAAATTACATCGTCCATTCTGGAGCCTGTATCAGTCAATGCGGTGCCTATTATCGTGAGTGAACCGCCCTCTTCAAAATTTCTGGCA
>JAFSQO010000489.1 GCA_017446645.1 Synergistaceae bacterium
AACCGGACGGACGATAATAAGGCTCTATGAACCGGACTCAGGTAAAATAATTTATGATGGCCAAGACATCACGAGATTAACGAGTCAGGAGCTTCTGCCCTTCAGGAAAAAAATGCAGATGATCTTTCAGGATCCTTATGCCTCACTAAATCCGCGAATGACAGCAGGGGAAATTATCCGCGAGCCTATGATTATTCACAAGTTCCCCCGTGATGAGCTTGATGACCGAGTGAATCATTTGCTTTCACTCGTAGGCTTGAACAGTGAGCAGTCCAGCCGTTATCCTCATGAGTTCTCAGGGGGGCAGCGTCAACGAATAGGGATAGCCCGCGCATTGGCTGTTGAACCTGAATTCATAATACTTGACGAACCTGTCTCAGCCCTTGATGTTTCGATTCAGGCTCAAATTGTGAACATGCTCGAAGATTTGCAGAAAGATTTGTCGCTCACGTATTTATTTATTGCTCATGATTTATCGATGATAAGGCACATCAGCACCCGTGTAGCCGTAATGTATCTTGGCCGTATAGTCGAGCTTGCTGATAGTGAGGAGCTTTACTCGAATCCCCTGCACCCTTATACGATTTCGTTGTTGTCAGCGATTCCTGTGCCTGACCCTGACAAGTCTGACCAGAGAAAACTCGTAAACCTTGAGGGCGAGATTCCGGCTGCTATAAATCCCCCGACAGGTTGCAGCTTCCACACCAGATGCCCAAATGCACGGCCTGAATGTTCACACGTCAACGCGGTTTTACGTGACACAGGCGGCGGTCATTTTTGTGCTTGCCTTTATGTATAATATATGAGTATGGAGGTTATATTTAATGCGAAAATTTTTATTGATGATTATGCTTGTTATTATGATTGCTTCGAGTTCATCTGCTGCTTCTCGTTCTCAATCTGAGATAGTCTTTAATTTAGGTGCTGACCCTCGAACGATTGACCCTGCCCTGAACAACACGGTTGACGGCAATAATGTAATCGTGAACATCTTTGACGGCCTAGTAAGAACCGGCTTTAACGATGCCCCCGAACCTGCATGTGCTGAGAGCTGGGAAGTTTCAGATGACGGCATGAAATGGACGTTTCACCTTCGCGACAATCTTAAGTGGTCGGACGGCAAACCCATAACAGCCCCGCAATTTCGTGACGGATTCCTGCGGGCAATGGACCCTGAGACGGCTTCACTGTATGCTTACTACACGTTTTTTATCAAGAATGCCAAAGAGTTTTATTATTCACGAGTCGAATCAAATGATGTCGGGGTATATGCTCCTGATGACAAGACTTTTGTTGTTGAACTTGAGTACGCGAACCCGTTAATGCTTGACTACATGGCTTTCTCTATCTTTATGCCTGCAAGGGACTTCATGAAAGATTCAAGCTGGGCCGCAAAACCTGAGACTCTTATCTCTACTGGGGCATTCAAATTGGATAGCTGGAAACACGGCGACGGAGGCGAAATTGTTTTAGTAAAGAATCCTGAGTACTGGGACGCTGAGAACGTGAAGGTTGACCGTCTGCGCTTTGTCTTCATTAATGACGAGAACACCGCACTTGCTGCTTTCAGAGCAGGACGAATCGATTACATGAGCACAATCCCTTCACCTATGCTGCCGTTATTGCTCAAGACTGGCGAGGCAGTATCAGGCCC
>JAFSQO010000490.1 GCA_017446645.1 Synergistaceae bacterium
AAGCACAGACTGATTTGGCAACTGCAAAGGTCTCTCTGATGAAGGCCGAAAACGATATTCTTGTCTCTCAGGAAAATCTCAGGGTCGCTATGGGCACTGACATTAAAGGCGTATTCAATGTTGCTCTGTCTACCCAGTTATTGCTCCCTCAACCTGCCCAGGACTTTGACTCACTCGTAAATATTGCCCTGAATGACAGACCGGATTACCAGAAAATGCTTCATGATGTAAAAGGCTCAGAGTTGTCAGTCAAGAACGCAGCCCGGACAAGTTCGCCTACGATTACAGGTTCTGCCGGCAGTTCAGTTTCAAAGCGTGAAGGCAGCAGGGCCAGCAACGAGTATTCAGTGGGAATTAGCATAAATATTCCGGTTATTGACGGCGGTGCAGAGAAGGCAGCTATTGACTCGGCTAAGGCACAGCTTGAAGAGATTAACGCTGATTTGGACTCGTTACGCCAGCAAATTACAGCAAGTGTCAGAAGTGCAGCTCTCACCCTGATTAACGCAACTGACAGGGTAAAATCATCACAGACCAGCGTGGATTATTCAGAAGAAAATTTAACGCTCGCACAAGGACGCTATGAAGTCGGTGTAGGTGCTCCCCTTGAGTTAAGTGACGCAGTGGTGTCTCTGGCTAATGCTAGACTTGCATACTATCAGGCATTATATGACGCTCAGACAGCACGGGCTGACTTAGACCTTGCACTCGGACATATGCCGCCGGAATTGAGCGTGATTCAGGAATGAGAGCAGATCTGCACATTCACAGCAACGCTTCGGACGGGACTGACTCGCCTGCAGAATTACTCGAAAAAATAATCGAGTCTGGAATAAATATCTTTGCCCTAACAGACCACGACACCATTAACGGAGCTTTGGAGATAATGACCCCCCTAAATCCTGTTGGGAGTATGACCCCCCTAAATCCCCCCTTATCAGGGGAGGACTTAAATGCGACATCTTGCTCCGCCCCCTGTCAAGGGGGAGGCCGGGAGGGGGTCCTTACTAATAATCAAGGGGGTGAGGTTGTGTTCATCAAGGGTATAGAGTTCTCATGTATCACCGCAAATCATCACAAGTGCCATATTCTTGGCCTGAACTATGACGAGGATAATCATGACTTTCAGGAAGCACTGAACATCGGCGACAAGTTACGTCACGAGAAATTTTACAGGAGAATTGACTTACTGCGCGAAAAGTTTGCCATAGAATTCACTGAGGACGAAATTAGCTCACTCTTAAGCATTCCCAGCGTTGGCAAGCCTCACATTGCAAAGCTATTGATTCAGAAGGGACTTGCTGCAACCATCACTGAAGCAATAGAACGCTACATAAATCCATGCAGGACACAGGGGAGCAGAATCAGTGCAGAAATGGCAGTCAACGCAATTAATTCATCAGGAGGCATAGCAGTATGGGCACACCCTTTAGGCGGTGAAGGCGAACGCGAATTATCACAGGACGAATTCACCCAGACTCTAGGCGAATTGCTGTCTTATGGGATAATGGGACTTGAATGCTTTTACTCAAAGTATGAATTAGCAAAATGCGAATGGCTTGAAGAAGTTGCCGTCCGTGAAAAATTATTTATATCTGGAGGCCGTGACTATCACGGCAGAAATAAAAATATCACACTAGGCAGACTAAACGCTGAAAATATATATATAGACGCGAATAGATTAAGCATATTAGGTATATTAGGCATATTATCATAAGGAGTGAAAATTTATCGATGATCGCAGGAATCAAAAAATTAATAATCTTGGCCATAATAGCTGCTGCAGGCTGGGGAGCTTACTATTATTTCTTCCACGAGGAACCAGTGCAGTACGGCTTCACTACATCGCAAATTACACGCGGCGATATTATCTCGACTGTAACTGCAACGGGTGAACTCAATGCATTAAACGTTGTCGAAGTCGGCACTCAGGTATCCGGCACCATTCAGGAGATTTACGTCGATTTTAACTCTCAGGTCAAAGCAGGACAGTTAATAGCATTGATTGACCCTTCAGTTTTGCAGCTGACACTGAACGAATCACAGGCAAGCCTCGCTGTCTATCAGGCAAGTGTCACAAGTGCACAGGCTTCACTCAGAAATGCAGAAAGGGAATTAGCACGCAACAGAGAACTCTATAACCGTAAGCTCATCGCAAAAAGCACAGTTGATACAAGCGAAACTGACGTTGCTGTAAAACGCGCAGCCCTCCAAGAAGCACGCTCACGGGTAACTCAAGGCAAGGCAGCTCTCGAAAGGGCACGCACTAATCTGAATTACACGAGAATTACTTCACCTGTGAACGGAGTAGTAATCGACAGAAAAGTTGACGCAGGCCAGACTGTCGCAGCAAGTATGCAGACACCTACTCTGTTCAAGATCGCAAAGGATTTGACGCAAATGCAGATCGAGACAAAAGTTGACGAGGCAGACATCGGCGCGGTCAAAGAAGGTCAGAACGTTACTTTCAGGGTTGACGCATTCCCGGACGAGACTTTTACGGGTAAAATTGTCCAGGTCAGAATCGCACCTTCAACTACTGATAATGTCGTTACTTACACTGTCATTATTCATATCTCAAATCCGGAATTAAAGCTAAAGCCCGGAATGACTGCGAACGTTTCGATAGAGACTGCAAGCGCAAAGAACGTGTTAAGAATTCCTGTTGCTGCCCTGAGATTTACACCGCCTGAAGACTTGTTAAAGACAGTATCGTTTGACGAGCGCATAATCACCCAGAAGAAGACCCTGAACACCGGCACAGTATGGCCAGAACGCAATGGTAATTTAATGCCTCCTGTCAGAGTCGTAACTGGTGTCAGCGATGGCAGATTTGTAGAGCTAGTCAGCGAAACACCCGCAGGCACTCCTCCGGCAAGAGGGCCAAGACCAGACTCACAAAACTCACAAAGACCGCCAAGACCAGAAGGCACAGGTCAACGCTCTGTCTTAAGGGAAAACATACCGTTAGTCATCAATGCTCAGGCAGGAGTTCAGACTCAGAGGCAGTCCAGCTTATTCGGCGGACCACGAGGCGGCGGACCTAGAGGCGGAGGCGGACCAAGATAAATGGCAGGCATAATCGAAGTCAAGGATTTAGTGAAAATCTACAAGACCGGCGACATTGAGTTACGCGCCCTAAATGAAGTATCGTTCAGCATTCAGAAGGGTGAATTCGTCTGCGTCATGGGGCCTTCAGGTTCCGGAAAATCTACCATGATGAATATTCTCGGCTGTCTTGACGTTCCTACTTCGGGGCATTACGAGCTTGATGGCGTTGACGTTAAGGACCAGGACAAGGCAGAACTCGCTGACATTCGCAACCAGAAATTAGGGTTCGTATTTCAGGGGTTTAACCTGTTACCCAAAGCCGACGCAGTTGAGAACGTTGAACTCCCGTTACTTTATCGCGGAGTCGGCAGTTCAGAGAGACGCAAAGCAGCCATTAAAGCCCTTGAACGCGTAGGACTTGGCGAGAGACTTCATCACAAACCCTCACAGATGAGCGGAGGACAGCAGCAGCGTGTAGCAATCGCACGGGCTATAGTCGGTGAAGCCCCGATTATCCTTGCTGACGAACCAACAGGGAACCTTGACACAAAAACTACAGTAGAGATCATGAATATCTTCTCAGGGTTGCATCAACAGGGTATCACCGTAATCCTTGTAACCCATGAGCCGGAAATTTCGACATGGTCCGAGAGAGTCCTGCGCTTCAGGGACGGGCAATTAATCGCTGACGAAGCCGCACCTAAGAAAGAAGAACTAGACACGGAAGCAAAGCCTCAGTGATTTATCATTGGGGCTTGTGATGGTATAATGACGTAAATTTTTTTTTTCAGGAGGTATTCATTTTGCAAAATTCTTTTCTTCGTAAACTTCGACTTCTTAATAGATTCATGATTTTCGTATTATTCACTACGTATTTCGCATTAGGGGGGTAAGAGCTGAAGCGGACTCAGTGACATACGTAGAGGCTAATGGAAATACGCAGACAGCAACAAACGCAACACAAATAACTTCAAGCACAACATCACTTTCACCAGGGATGTAGACTTACGCAACAAAAGATTTTCTTTAGCTGACTCCGGAATCGTTAATCTCATCTTGTGCGACGGGAAAACACTTTACGCAGATAGACTCCAAAACTCCACTGGGGTTTCGCTCGTCATTTATGGCCAGAGCGGAGGGAGTGGGACGCTAAATATTATCCCAAGCGGTAACGATGCTTGCATTAGCTGCACTAAAACCGGCACCAGCGTAACAATCAACGGCGGAACGGTCAACGTAACGAATCAGAACAACGGAAGTGCTTTCATTAGAGGCGCGGCCGGCGTAACAATCAACGGCGGAACAGTCAACGTAACCTGCGCGAGCACGGATGGTCAGAGCCACGAGGCTTACATTACAAGCACCAACGGCAACGTAACAATCAACGGCGGAACGGTTAACGTAACCAACACGAGCAGCAAGGACGGAGTGGCTTACATTCACACCGGTTCGAATAATACCACCGGCGGCATAACAATCAACGGCGGACAAGTTACGGTAACCGGTAAAGACTTAACAACTTCTAAATCCGGAATCAAATCGAACGGTTTAATAACGTTGGGTTACACGAAATACACGGACTTTATACAGGCTTACGACTACAAATATTCTACCCTCACCATTGCAACGGGGAAAACCTTTGCTGTCATGAAAGGCGATGAATTTACAACGCTTGAAGCATTCATCAGTACAAAGGATAATGCA
>JAFSQO010000054.1 GCA_017446645.1 Synergistaceae bacterium
CGTCTTACATTCTCTCCAAAGGCGTTAATTCCCTGCGTCCCACAGGTACTCTAATATTGATTTATTGCTTTTGTTGTCGGAATTCTAACAAGATATTCCAGTTATTCAACGAAGCGAATTATACACTACTAATCTAATTGGTGCAATTCATCTCCCACTTAATAGAAGTGGAAGTATTCTTGCGTTTTTAGGATAAAATTTTTTAATACCAGTAAAATTATCTTTGCAATGTAGGCTTCAAGCGTTAAAATTATTATTAATCGATTCACAAATCATTCACTAAATTTTATATGTCAGGAGCGTTAATTATGCAGATTGATATTAACAGCAGACTTATCGCGTTAATCGGGACTCCCCTGAGTCAGTCATTTGCGGCCCGTATGCAGAACTCGGCATATCAGGCAGCAGGTTTCAATATGGTCTATTGTTACTGCGAGGCAGACAGCACCCACCTCAAGGAAATAATTGACGGAATTCGTTACATGCCTACGTTCTTAGGCTGTGCAGTTACTAAGCCCAACAAAGAGGCAGTCATGCAGTATCTTGATGACCTTGATCCACTTTGCAAGAAAATCGGTTCGTCAAACACTGTAGTCAAGACCGAAGGCGGGAAGTTAATCGGCTACAACACTGACGGCTACGGAGCTTTACGAGACATTAAGGAGCACGATGTACCCATTAAGGACAAAGTAATGTTCTCATTCGGTGCCGGCGGTACAGGCAGGTCAGTATGCCTTGAGCTTGCAAATGAGGGTGCAAAGAAGATTTTCATATCATCACGTTCAGAGAAGTGCGAGACTTTAAGCGAAGAAATTAACAAGTTCTTCCCCGGTGTATGCGTTCCCGTAAGAGCAGCTGATGAGGCAGGAATTGCAAAGGCACTCGACGAGACCGATGTTATTCTCAACCTTTCAGGTCTTGGCATGAGGGGCAAAGAAGAATACACATGCGTCGACAAGAAATACATCAAGCCTTCTCATGTATGCTTCGATGCTACGTATAATCCTGCTGAAACAAGATTCCTGAAAGAAGCTGCTGAAGTCGGAGCAACAACGATTAACGGACTCGGAATGTCGCTCTATCAGGGTCTTCGCCAGATTCAGCTTTGGACAGGCGGTCAGGCTGTGCCTCTGGATGTCATGCGCCAGACTCTTATGGATATTCTTGCAGGCAAGTAGAAAAAATTCATGCCGTCGCTAATTCATGGGCGGCTTTAATTCACACACTTTGGAAGGGAGTAAATTTTTATGGCACGTAAGTTTTCATTAGCTTATCTCACAATCCCCGGAACTAACCCGATGGATCAAATCAAGATCGCGAAAGAAGCAGGCTATGATTTCGTCAGCCTCCGCACAATTCCCATGCATTTGCCCGGCGAGCCTGAGTTCCTGCCCCAGAAGGACCCGGCACTGTTCGAGGCAATCAGGGCAGCTTTAAAAGAGTACGACATGCCTTTAATGGACATTGAGCTTGCAAGAATCCGCAAAGACTTGGACATTAACGAGTACAAACCGGCATTCGAGGCAGCAGCAAAGTTAGGTGCTACGGACGTTCTCGGCAGCGTATGGACCCGTGACAGAGCATGGTACACCGAGACAGCAGGAAAAGTTGCTGATATGGCGAAAGAGTTCGGACTCAAGTTCAACATTGAGTTCTTACCTTGGGCAGGAGTCAGAAATCTTCAGGAGGACATCACGTTAATCGATGACTTGGGACGCGATAACGTTTTCGTCATGGTTGATACCCTTCATGCAGGACGTGCAGGCGTAACCGGTGCAGAGCTTGCAAGAACCCCCCGCAAATACTTTAACTTTATTCACCTTTGTGACGGCCCCGCTCCTGAAGGCGCAGAGTGCAAAGACACAGTGCTCGACAACATCAAGGACGACCTTATGCTCTACACAGCACGTGAAGCAAGATTTTATCCGGGCGAAGGCGACGTTAAGATCGCTGACATGGTGAAGGCAATGCCGGAGATCCCGTTATCGATTGAGCTTCCCAACCTGAAAGAAATTAAGGCACGCGGAGTAGCAGGACATGCTGCAAGGTGTCTTGAAGTTGCTAAGAAATATTTTGCTGAGAACGGAATTAATTAATAAATGAGCAAGACTCTTAAAGTCAGAAGCGTTGAATTAGGTGCAGGCGTTCCCAAGACCATAGTCCCTATCGTTGCAAAGACTCGTGAGGGAATTCTTGAGAAGGCAAAGGAAATTAAGACCCTTCCCGTTGATTTAGTCGAATGGAGAGCAGATTTCTATGAGGATTTATTCGACTCTGCAAAGCTTCTTGAGACCCTGAAAGAGTTACGCAAAGTTCTAGGCGAGACTCCTATACTCTTCACTATAAGGACTAAACCTGAAGGCGGAGAAGTCGCGCCCTCGTTTGAGGAATATTCGCGGGTCAATCTTGCAGTCGCCCAAAGCAAAGACTCTGATTTAGTCGATGTCGAAATGTTCTGGGGCAATACTGACTGGAAGGCTAAGGCTTCTGAGTGTTCGGTCAAGTTAGTCAACGAGATTCACAATACAGGCTGTCTTGTCGTAGGTTCAAGGCACAACTTCTCAGAGACTCCGGACCGTGACGATATAGCTTTGACCCTGAAGAATCAGCAGGCAGCAGGTGCAGATGTTCCCAAGGTCGCCGTTATGCCGAAAATTAAGGCCGATGTTCTGGATGTCATTGACGCTTCAATAATCTTCGGGCGTGATACTGACAGGCCATTTTTGACTATATCAATGGGACCCCTTGGAATGTTGAGCCGAGTAGCATGTGAGTTCTGCGGTTCCTGTATGACCTTCGGAGCAGCAGGACAGGCAAGTGCACCGGGGCAAATTCAGGTCGGGGACTTGAAGGACATGCTTACACTAATTCACACAGCACAGGCAGGAGCATAAATTATGAATTTACCAGAAAAAGTTTCTATCTGCGAAGTAGGACTCCGAGACGGTTTGCAGAATGAGAAAGTAATCCCGTCAACTGATGACAAGTTAGCTTTGTTACGAGGCTTTATAGATGCAGGCTACAAAGTTATCGAGGTAGGATCTTTCATGCACCCCAAGAAAGTCCCTCAGATGGCAGATACTGATGAGATATTCAAGAAAATCGGCGAAGTCCCTGAAGGCGTAGAGCTTCGTGCTTTAATCCCTAATACCAGGGGCGTTCAGAGGGCAATAGACTGCGGCTGCAAGAAAGTCAAGTTAAACGTCTCAGCCAGTAGAATGCACAATCTCAAGAATCTTAATCGTACACCTGAAGAGAGCGTTGCAGGGTTTGCTGACTGCGTGAAGATGGCGAACGAGAATAATATCGCTATTTCCGGTTCTATCTCGATGCCCTTTGCTTCACCGTGGGAAGGCCGTACACCAGTTGAAGACGTTGACGCAATAATCGAGGCTTACCTGAAAGTCGGCATTAATGAAATCTCGTTGTCAGACGCTTCAGGGCAGGCAGTCCCTAATCAGGTTTATGACTTATGCAAACACGTTCGAGATAAATACACTGAGGCTTCGTGGTGGCTGCATTTCCATAATACACGAGGCGCAGCTATGGCCAATATTCTTGCAGCTATGCAGGCAGGCATGACAAGATTTGATGCATCATTCGGAGGACTCGGCGGTTGTCCGTTTGTTCCCGGAGCAGCAGGCAATATTTCATCAGAAGACGTGATTAACATGCTTGACGAAATGGGAATCGAGACAGGCGTTGATGTCCTGAAAGTCATGGCTTTGTCCAGAAAAGTAAGTGAGTTAATCGGTCACGGTCTTGACAGCTATGTATTAAGAGCAGGACGTTCAAAGGATTTAATCGCGTCCCAGTCAGAATAGCATAATTATTACTAAAGAAGGAGGAAATTATTTAATGATTAAATGGCTTGATGAGCATTTTGAAGAGTGCCTTATGGTCATATTCTTAATCCTGATTGCATGTGTCATGATGCTTCAGGTCGTAGTGCGTAAAATTCCCTTCATTCAGTCCCTTACATGGGCAGAAGAATTCTCGCGCTTCATGTGGATTATGAGCGTATTCATCTCGCTCGCCTACACTATAAGGAAAGGCAACATGTTACGAGTCAGCGTTGTCCTTGATTTACTGCCCCAGTCATTGAGAAAAGTAATAAATCTTTGCGTTGACGTAATCGTAGCACTTTGCATGGCCCTTCTTGCATATCATTCAGTCGAGTGCCTCAAGTGGTCGGCAGGTACAATGCTTGAAGGCGCAAAGGCAGAAACTTCTCCGGCTATGGGCTGGCCTATGTGGTGGCTTTATGCTGTTGCCCTGTTTGGTTTTATTATCGCAACACTCAGGGCGATTCAGATGTTCATAATTCACTTAAAGAATTTCGGAGTCAGAGAGCTTACTACGCTTGAGCAGACCCAGTTAGATGCAAAGGCCGAAGCAGAAGCAGGACTCAGAGCAGAGGGAGGCAAGTAAACAATGGCAGCATTATTAGTCTTTGTAGTATTCCTTGTAGCTATAATTTTATCGATTCCAATCGGAGTGAGTATGATTTTAGGCTCAGTTGCTCCGATTTTGATGATGGCCAGAGGCGGAGTCATTCCCCAGATAATAGATAACACGTTGAGCGGTGCAAACTCTACACCGATTCTTGCAGTGCCGTTATTTATTCTTGGCGGAGTCATAATGGCTGAAGGCGGAATTTCCAAGAAACTCTTTAACTTCTTTGCATATTTCGTCGGCAGATTCACCGGCGGAGTTCCCTGTGCAGTCGTTCTTACGTGCTTGTTCTACGGAGCAATTTCCGGCTCAGGTCCCGCAACTACGGCAGCAGTCGGAGCTATGTGCGTTCCCTTCATGGTCGGACTCGGCTATGACAAGACTTGGGCAGCAGGTCTAATCGCAGTCGCAGGAGGTCTGGGAGTCATCATTCCCCCGTCAATTCCGTTCGTGTTATATTCACTGGCTACTGACGTTTCAACCGGTAAGTTATTCCTGGGAGGCATTATGCCCGGTATCTTAATCGGCGTGTTCCTTATGCTCTATGCTGTTTTCTACTGCGCTACTAAGGGCGAGGACAAGGCCAAGATTAAAGAGAGACTCGATGACATAAGCTCAAAGGGTTTCTGGTTCCTGTTTAAGGATTCCTTCTGGGCCTTAATGTGTCCGATTATCA
>JAFSQO010000491.1 GCA_017446645.1 Synergistaceae bacterium
CTCAATAATTTCCTGAAGAAGAATTCATAGCGCGTTAACTCATGCTCTTTCTTGATGCACTCGTTGATGTAGTCATCAGGCAGCGAAAGGATTTCAGGCTCAAAGAATGCAACTGCCGATGAATATTTTACCAACAGACTTTCGGCCATTCCTGCGAGTTCCATAGGCTTAGACTCTCGCATATCTTCGTGGCTTTTCATGTTGGCATAAGAGTACAGCTTATTCATTTCGAGTGATGCTGCTTCTTCTGCCCTGATGAATTCGAGCAGGATTTGCGAGCCTTCACCGAGTCTGCCTGCGAATTTTTTCAAGCCCTCGATTTTTGCCTGAACGTCATCAAAAGCCTTCTGCCACTCGTCAAAATCTCTGTAGATTGCTTCTAAATCCCATTTAAAATTATCCGGTATGTTAATTCTCTCAGGGACTTCTGATTTATTGCTATTGCTATTATTATTCATCAAAGATTTATCTCCTGTCTTTCTCCTTCCCCTGATAAGGGGAGGGGCGGGGTAGGGTCTCCCCACAAACTTCATAAATAAAGCAGCCTGCTCTTCCAAGTCTGCGAGACTGCCGTTGTTGCTAATGATGTAATCACTGCACGCGATTCTTTTATCATGAGGCAGCAAGAGTCTTTCACGCCTTAACAGCTCGTTAATGTCCCAGCCCCTTTGAGTCATGCAGCGTTGTAGTCTCAAGTCAAAGTCCGCCGTAACATACACTGCATAATTAAGCCAGTTGGGTCTTCCGGCTTCGGGCAAAAGCGGAATCTCAATCACGAGTCTTTCATGACGTTCTGACTCTTCTTTAAGTTCACTCATGACCAGGGCGTGAATGATTTTATTACAGAAATTATACTCGTCCTGATCTGTGAAAATAATTCGGGAAATCTCGGACTTTACGATATTGCCCGACTCATCAAGAATTTTGCTGCCCCATCGTTGAGTAAAGAACTCTTTGACTTCACTGCGAGTCCAGATTTGGGAGACAAGAGCATCAGCATCTAGCCTTTCGCATGATAATTTTTCAGCAAGCAGTTTGCTCACCGTTGATTTACCAGCCCCAATGTCGCCCGTAACTGCCGTAATTGCCATAATTGCCTTTCCTGTTCTGCGAGTAAAAAGTCCTTTGTCTTGGCCTTGCTGCTCCCCTGTCGTCGAGTTTTTTGCAGTCATCCGGGACTTCAAACAAGAATCGCGAGAAGCCCTTCTGGATAATGCCTCCGTAAAGTCTCCGGGATCTTGCTGCGGTTAAATATAATCTTTCTTCAGCGCGGGTCATGCCGACATAGCATAATCTGCGTTCTTCTTCGAGTTCGTCAGGGTCGTCTTTGGCTCGTGAATGTGGGAAAATGTCCTCTTCCATTCCAACAAGAAAGACTACGGGGAATTCGAGTCCTTTCGAGGCGTGAAGGGTCAACAATCCGACAGAGTCATCGTCAGTGCTTGTATCAGCGTCAGTGAACAAGGCAGCTTCCGCAAGGGTTTCGCTCAACTTCCCGTCAGGTACTATAGATTTCAGCTCTTTGACGTTCTCAAGTCTGTCCTGCCAAGTTTCTGGTTCAGTTTCTTTGAGATAAGCCTTGTAATTCATCTCGTCCAGGACATAATCTACAGCCGGTCTTATCCCTGAGTCAGCCAGGTTAAGAATCGCGCACATGTGAGTAGCAAAATTTTTCACAGTCTCACCTACTGCGCCCTTGTTTGTCCAGGCTCCTCCAGCAACGAGGCTCCAGAACTCTAAGGGATTATTGACTGAGTCCTGAAACTTTATCCAGTCAGCCCAGTCATTTCGCCTTGCTGGTC
>JAFSQO010000492.1 GCA_017446645.1 Synergistaceae bacterium
AAGAATTTATTGTGTAAAGAAAATATTTATAACGTGTTCTTGGCTTACTTGTTGCTTACGTTAAAGAAGAAATTAATTTCTCTTGCAAACGGTACGACATTTTTGGAACTGTCAAAGCAAAATTTAACTGACGTTGAAATTCCCCTCCCTCCCCTCGATGAACAGCAAGCCATAGCCGAAACACTCACAGCATTCGATGACGAGATCGCCTCACTCGAAGCCGAACGTGATAAAATTACCCAAATACGCGACGGAGCAATGAACGACTTACTAACCGGAAAGGTGAGATTAACTTAATGGAAACTGAGAGGCAGCTGCAAGACAGAGTTAAGCGTTGGCTGATTTATGATCTTCATTACGAATTCATAGGCAACAGGCAGGACATCAACAACACCAATATAATTGCAGATTACCTGAGAAAGAACTTGCAGGCACGGGGCTACGGCACTCACGAAATTAACCAGGCCGCCGAAATCTTGGACAGGGCAGCCATGAATCAAAGCAGCTCACTCTACCAGGCAAACGAAAAGGTTTATAACTTGCTGCGTTACGGAGTCAGCGTCAAGGACAGCAGCGGCGAATACATACACGTGAACTATATCGACTGGGAGGACACCGCGAATAATAATTTTTACCTTGCAGAAGAAGTCACTGTGTCACTGAAGCAACGAAAACGCCCGGACTTGGTCCTGTACGTGAACGGGATAGCACTCGCAATGATTGAGCTTAAGAATTCACGCACATCACTCAATGAAGGAATCCGCCAGATGATCCGCAATCAAAGCAGCGAATGCATTCAGAGCTTCTTCAACACTATGCAGATTCTTATCGCAGGCAACGGCTCTCAGGGTTTAATGTACGGGGCAATAGAGACTCCGGAAAAGTATTATTTATCATGGAAGGAAGACACAAATGCAAAAGACCCTTTGTCGCAAAGGATTCGCTCCGAGCAGTCCCGCGAGAAAGATATTTTGCGTGACGGTATTGTCTCGTTATGCCAGCATGAAAGATTCTTGAGTCTGATTCATGACTTCATAATCTTTGACGCAGGTGTAAAGAAAATTGCCCGACATAATCAATATTTTGCAGTCATTGCAGCTCAGGCCAGAATTCTGCAGGGTAAGGGCGGAATAATCTGGAACACTCAAGGCTCCGGAAAGTCTTTAATAATGGTGTGGCTTGCCCGGTGGATTCGTGAACACATCGACGACAGCAGGGTAGTAATCATAACTGACCGCGAAGAACTTGACTCTCAGATTGGAGAAGTCTTTCAGAAAGCCGGCGAAAAAAATATCAGGCGTGCCAGAAACGGCGGGGATCTCCGCAATATCCTGAATAATAACGTTGACTCGATAATATGCTCGCTGATTCACAAGTTCGGCCATAACTCCGGCAAGGATTCGGACATTGAGTTATACATTCAGCAGCTCTTGAAGAACTTACCCAAAAATTACGAAGCTAAGGGCAGCATAATAGCCTTTATTGACGAGTGCCACAGGACCAACTCCGGGAAACTTCATAAGGCAATGAGAAGGTTAATGCCTCACGCTGTATTCATAGGCTTTACAGGAACGCCCTTATTGAAAGACGACAAGCCCACCAGCCAGGCAACTTTCGGGTCGTATATTCACACTTATAGATTCGACGAAGCAGTTGATGACGGTGTAATTGTTGATTTACGATATGAAGCAAGGGACGTGAATCAATTCATCACCAACAGCGCAAAGATAGATGAGCTTTTCGACATAAAGACCCGCGAATTAACTGAACGCGCAAAGAACGAACTCAAACAAAGATGGGCAACAATCAGCAAATTATATAGCTCTAAGGAAAGGCTCGAAAGAATCGCAGCTGATATACTTTACGACATGGACACAAAGCCGAGACTCGCGAGTGAACGGGGTAATGCCATGCTCGTTGCCGGAAGCATTTACGAGGCTTGCAGATATTGGGAGATTTTCCAGTCAAAGGGCTTCACTAAGTGTGCAATTGTTACGTCCTACGAACCTTCAGAAAAGAGCGTAAGGACAGCAGCCTCAGACGTTAATCAGCAAAGTGAAGAGGAGTACAAGAAAAAAATCTACGAGAGAATGCTCAACGGTAAAAGCGCAAATGATTTCGAGACGGAAGCAAAAGAAGCCTTCAAGAAAACCCCTGCCCAGATGAAATTATTAATCGTTGTAGATAAATTATTGACGGGCTTTGATGCCTCTCACGCTACGTATTTATATATCGATAAGAGCATGAGGGACCATGATTTGTTTCAAGCAATATGCAGGGTCAACAGGAAAGACGGCGATGATAAAACTTATGGCTATATTGTGGACTATATGGACTTGTTCAAGAATATAGAGTCAGCGATAAAAAATTACACTTCGGGAGCACTTGGCGGCTATGATGAGCACGAAATTGAGGGCTTCCTGAAAAATTTTTACGATGAAGCAGAGTCAGAGATGAATGCGAGTCGTCAGGCTTTGCAGGAATTATTGTCAGAAGTCGGAGAACACGGCACTGACTCACAGTACATAGAGTATTTTTGCGGACCAATAGGAACCCTAAATAATACCCCCCTAAATCCCCCCTTCACAGGAGGGACTTGCGAGACTCCGCCCACTGTCAAGGGGGAGGCCGGGAGGGGGTCTAACTATGACGAGGAAAAGGAGTTAAAGCGCGAGAATTTATACAGGTTCACTTCTTCAGTAACTCGTTCGTTTGCTGACTGCTGTGACAGGTTAAAATCTCAGTATAATTATACTGAAGAACAGGTGAATGATCTGCGTAGTGAGATCAGGAATTACAACAGGATAAAGGAGTTAATCAGACTTGCGAGCCATGACTATATTGACCTGAAGGGCTACGATGCGGACATGAGGCAGATACTCGACACCTACGTTCATGCCGATGACGCGAAGCTTGTGAGCAGTTTGTCCGATATGTCACTGGTTGAGCTTCTCGTTGACGGGAAGAATTTAACGCCCGAAGAAATTTTCAGGGAATTAGATTGCGATGACACGGCCAAGCCAGAGGTAATCGAGAATAATATCGCAGCTGAAATAGTCCTGAAGATGAACACGAACCCGATATATTACGCGAATCTCTCGGAAATGTTAAACGCCCTGATAAAACGCCGCAAGAGTGAAGCACTTGATTATTCGCAGTATTTAATCGAGGTCGTAGAGCTTGCGCGAAAAGTTCTGCACCCTGAAGAAGAAGAAGGTTATCCGGCCTCAGTTCGGGAGAGTTCGGCAAGGCGGGCAATTTATGATTACCTGAATAAAGACGAAGCTTTGACCTTGAAACTTGACGAGGCAGTACGCGCTGGCAAAGAAGACGGTTTCAAGCAAAATCATCAGAAGGCCCAGAAGGTCCGCAGATATATTTGCTCTGTGCTTTTAGAGTCAGGAATGAGTCAGGGCGATGCAGTAAACATGACAGCAGAAATTTTCGCCCTCGTCAAAGAGCAGTCTGAATATGACCATTGAGAAAATAATTCAGGTCGCAAATCTTGATATTCATGTAATGCTTCGTTCAGGGCAAAAGAATTCGTATATCCGAGTGACTCCTCCGAACGGTGATATAATTGCGAGTGTGCCTGCGGGGACTTCGGACTCTGTGATAAAAAATTTTGTTCTGAGAAAGATTACCGAGATAACGAAAGCCCGTGAACGGCTGCGTCAACAATTTCGTCAATCAAAGCGCGAATATGTTTCAGGTGAAAGCGTTTATTACTGGGGAGTTCAATATATGCTTCAGGTTGTTTACTGTAAGGGCCGTCACAGCAAAATCGAAAGACTTCCCAACAAGATAATCATGACCGTACCAGCCGGGACTCCGCTCGAAAGACGCAGGAAACTTTTAACAGAATGGTACAGGCTGGAATTAAAGAATATGCTGCAAATTTTGGTGAGGCAGTGCGAGAAAAAACTCAGCGTAAAGATAAATGACTGCAGGGTCCGCGACATGAAAACCCGCTGGGGTTCCTGCAACGTCTCAAAAAAAAGCATCCTGATAAATCTTCAGCTTGTGAAAAAGCCTTTAGAATGCCTAGAGTATGTTTTGACTCACGAGTTTATTCACCTGCTCGAAAAGAATCACACGAACCGCTTCAGGATTCTATTAGGGAAATACTGCCCGGCCTGGAGAGAAGCCAAGCAGCTTTTAATCGATATGCCTTTGGACAGCTGGGAAGAAAAATGACTTTCTTATCTCTCATTCAGGACAACACTTCCCGCCTTCACTGAATGAGTCAGCCACACGTTGCCGCCTATAACGCAGTTATCGCCGATGACAGTGTCGCCTCCCAAAATCGTAGCTCCTGCATAAATTATTACGTCATTGCCGATGTCAGGGTGCCGTTTGATGCCTTTGACAAGTGAGCCGTCCGGGGCAACTGCGAAACTTTTTGCGCCTATTGTGACGTTCTGGTAAATTTTGACCCGCCTGCCGATTGTTGAGGTCTCGCCTATTACTACGCCAGTGCCGTGATCTATAAAAAAGTACTCGCCGATTGCTGCTCCGGGGTGAATGTCAATGCCTGTGAGTCTGTGAGCATACTCTGTGATTATTCGGGCAGTCAAATTTGCGTTCATGATATAGAGTTCATGAGCTACACGATATGCGCTAATAGCAGTAAAAGCAGGATATGCAAGTATAATCTCGTCAGGACTCTTTGCTGCCGGGTCGCCTTGATAAGCTGCCGTTATGTCAGTCCATAGGAGTTTGCGGATATTGGGAAGTTTTGCAAATAATCCTGCTGTTATCTCTTCTGAGTGAGCTGCACTGCCCGTTATCTTTGTCAGTGAATGAATTAATTTCTCGCCTGCACGTGTCAAGCTCTCGTGAATGCTCCGGCACTTTGAGTTAGAGTGTGACGGAAACATTGCCGCCTGAAGGTTCCTGAAAGCAGACTCGACTCTCTCTTTGAGGCCGTTGTAAGCTGTCCCGTCCTGAGCAGTTAATGCCGCAAGCTCTTCACATGAAGAATTTAACGCATCGAGCAGTTTCATGATTTACTCGCTGAATAGCGGAGTCGATAAATAACGTTCGCCTGTATCAGGAAGAATTGCAACGATATTTTTGCCTGAGTTTTCCGGCCTCTGAGCAACCGTTATAGCAGCACTCAGCGCAGCCCCTGATGATATTCCGGCAAGGAAGCCCTCAAGCCTGCCGAGTAATTTCCCAGTTGAGAGAGCGTCTTCATCTTTGACCGTGATAATCTCGTCATAAATTCTTGTGTTCAGGACTTCAGGGACAAAACCCGCGCCTATACCCTGAATCTTGTGCGCCCCTGCCCTTCCTGATGAGAGAACTGGAGAGCCTGCCGGTTCGACTGCTATGACTTTGACGCTGCTGTTTTTGGACTTGAGATATTCCCCCGTACCTGTGAGAGTGCCTCCTGTGCCTACTCCTGCAATAAATATATCGACTTGGCCGTCTGTGTCCTTCCAGATTTCAGGCCCTGTAGTTTCCCTGTGAATCTTTGGGTTAGATGGATTAATGAACTGTCCGGCTATGAAGCTGTCGGGAATTTCGTTAGCAAGTTCTGAAGCCTTCTCAATAGCTCCGCGCATTCCTTTACTGCCTTCTGTAAGGACGAGTTCAGCACCGTAAGCCTTCATTAGTAATCTGCGTTCGACTGACATTGTCTCAGGCATTACTATGATGATTCTAT
>JAFSQO010000493.1 GCA_017446645.1 Synergistaceae bacterium
CTAAAGGCAGCATGTAGTTTACAGCATAATGAATGAAAGGAAGCCGTTTTCATGAAGGGAATTTTTACTCATCACAAAGACACGAAAATTCAGGATTTAGGCGGAGGCAGCTCACGTCGAATCCTTGCTTGGAACGAAAATTTAATGTCAGTCGAAGTCAGCTTTGAGTCAGGCAGTGAAGGGGCATTACACTCACATCCTCACAGTCAGTGCAGCGATGTCTTATCAGGGAAATTCATTTACACCGTTGAAGGCGAGGGCGTTGAGTTAAGTCAGGGCGACTCTGTCGTAGTTCCGGGAAATGCTGTTCACGGCACAAAGTGTCTTGAGTCAGGAATTTTGCTTGATATTTTCACTCCTGCACGCGAAGATTTTGTGACTGGGCTATAATATGTGAATATTTTTCATGTTCAGAAAGGAAGTATGTTATTCATGACCAGAAAAGTTTTGCTCGCTTTAGTGTTAGTTCTTGCGTTGTCCTTCTCAGCGTTTGCTGCGAATAAGACAGTGAGGCTCGGAGTCACCGGCAGTGTCTATGATGAGATGTGGGAACCGGCCAAGAAATTATTGGCTGCTCAGGGGATCGATCTCGAAGTTATCCAGTTCACTGATTACGTAACACCTAACAGGGCACTCGATGACGGAGATATTGACTTGAACGCCTTCCAGCACCAGATTTATTTTGCTGACGAGTTATCTTCACGAGGCTACAAACTCAGCAATATAGCAAACACTTTCGTAGTTCCGTTAAATCTTTACTCAATCAAGATAAAGTCACTCGATGAGATTAAAGACGGCGATGTTATTGCAATTCCCAACGACCCGACTAACGGAGGCAGGGCTATAAAAGTTTTGGCGACTTCAGGATTAATTACCCTGAAACCAGACGCAGGATTTAACCCTACGAAAGAAGATATTATCTCGTACAGCAAGAAAGTAACGATTCAGGAACTTGCAGCTAACACGATACCTTCAGCACTTCCTGACATTGCAGCAGGTGTAATCAATGACACATATGCCCTTGATTATGGACTTAAGGCAAGCGATGCAGTGTTTGCAGACCAGGCCCGCGAGCATGAATACTGGAACTTGATCGCAGCTAAGACAGCAGACCTGAATGACCCTGAAAAGTTTGCTCTTTACGATGCAGTTGTCAAAGCCTATCACAGCCCTGAAATGAAGGCGAACCTCGATAATCTCTACGGCGGATTCTTCAGACCTGTAGGCTGGGACGAAGATTTGTTAGCACCGTTCAGAAAATAACATGCAGCGGCGTTTAATGCTCCTCATACTGACTCTCTTTATAGTGATTGAATGGGGGCCTCTTTCTGACGAGAGGAGCAAGTACGGCATTGTTTCCGGCAATCCGTTTGTCCGTGAAGTTGTCCTGACTTTCGATGACGGGCCGAGACAAGATACTATGCAGCCTATTATCGCAGCCCTTGAGCCTTATGGTGTGCACGCTACGTTTTTTCTTGTCGGGAAATTCGCTGAACGTTACGGGAGAGTTACGTTAATGCTTGCCCGCGCAGGACATGAGCTTGCGAATCACAGTTATACTCATCCAAGACTCTACACGTTATGGGTCGAGAAAATAATGCGTGAGGCAGAACGCTGCGATGAGGTTTTGGAGGCACTTGGCTTAAGGAAAACCCGATTCCTGAGACCTCCGGGGGGACACTTCAACATGAAGATATTCAATGCAATGCGCCGAATGAACTTGTGTATGGGACTCTGGAGCCTTAACACTGCAGATTATACGGGAAGACCTGCTGAAGAAATTTCGAGGCTCGTTTTAAGCTCCGTCAAGAATGGCGATGTTATATTAATGCATTCCGGTATGCCTGAGACGGTGAAGGCCCTGCCCGCTATTGCTGAAGGACTCAAGGCTCGCGGGTTTAACTTCGTGAGGCTTGAGGAGTTACGGGATAACGGACGAATTTAATTTATTTTCCCTTCTGTGTGAAAAATCGCAGGAGGGATTTTATACACAAAAAGGAGCAAAGAATATGCAAGAAACATTACGAGACCATGACGATACAGAATTAACGTTGAAAATGTTGAGCAATTTACGCAGCTTGCCAATAACTTACGAGGCAGTCCAAGAGTCTGACGGGAGTTTCACAGGCAGAACGTTAGAATTTGGGGACATAGAAAACGCACCGGATATAGAGAACCTGAAAGTAAAACTAGTAAAAGGCATGAAGGATTGGGCGAGAGTACTTGCAGATGATTACACAAATTGGTCTAGAGGACGCGAAGTGCAGCTTCCCTATTTAGTGAAAATATTATTCAGTACAGAAGAGGAATTATTAACGTGCCTAACTGGGATAATTTAACGTGAATGAAAATAAAAAACAGGAGGTTGCTTCACTTCATGAAACTAGATACTGGCACTATAAAGCATTTATCTCTTTACGGAGTTTTCGGGGTTCTCACTACTATACTTGCTATATTTCTTTACTGGGTATTCACTCGGCTTGCTGGCTTTAGCGTCGTCGTATCATCTGGGTTGTCATGGTTCTTGGCCTTACTCTTTGCATTTTTCACAAACAGGCGTTACGTCTTTCACAGTTCCGGCAATATCTTTCATGAGGGCTATGCTTTCTTCATGGCTCGTGTTTTCACAGGACTGCTTGATGTCTTTATCATGTACTTATTCGTTGATGTCTTGAAATTTTACGACATGCCCGTGAAAATTATCTCGAATATAATAGTGATTATACTAAACTATATTGCCAGCAAATTATATATTTTCAGGAGGTAATTTTTTCATGAACAAACTTGCTGCAGCAGCACGAGGCGAAATTCCTGCAGAGTTAGTCATACACAATGCACGAATCGCAAATATATTGACTCAATCATACGAACTTGCAGACGTTGCCATTCAGTCCGGGAAAATCGCAGGCATCGCTGAACACTACGAGGGCGATAAAAATTTCGACGCTTCAGGCCGTGTATTAATTCCAAGTTTTATTGACGGTCATGTTCACATTGAGGATACCTTCATGACTCCTCCTAACTTCGCAAAAATCGCAGCAATTCACGGGACTGGCTCAGTCTTTGCGGACCCTCACGAAATCTCTAATGCACTTGGACTTGCAGGACTTGAATTCATGTTTGCAGCTTCATTGAATCGTCCGATAAATATTTTCTTCGGTGCCCCGTCATGTGTGCCTGCTTCGGAATTTGAGACCCCTTACGAGGAACTCGATATTAACGCTATTAAAGCAATGTTCGACAAGAATCTCGTTACTCACTTGGGCGAGATGATGAATTTCCCTGCAATAATATCCGGCGACTCTGAGGCATGGGCGAAAGTTCTACTGGCTGGCAAGCTCCCAGTTACAGGACATGCTCCCGGAGTGTCTGGTAAAGCCCTCAACGCATATATTTCTGCCGGAATAAGCTCTGACCATGAATGCACGGACTTAAACGAAGCACGAGAGAAATTATCACGCGGAATGTTCATAATGATTCGTGAAGGCTCATCGTTCAGGGACCTGAAAACTTTATTGCCGCTGATTCGCGAAAACCCGTTAAATGCCTGTAGATGTATGATAGTCAGTGATGACATTACTGCAAGAGATTTATTAACTAACGGACACATGGACTCTAAATTGCGAATCATGCTTAGAGAAGGCATTAATCCGTTTGTTGCCTTACGAATGATAACCCTGACCCCTGCAGAATATTTCAGGGTTTATAATCTTGGCCTGATTGCCCCTGGTTACAACGCAGATTTCGTCTTG
Source organism: Synergistaceae bacterium (assembly GCA_017446645.1). Taxonomy (GTDB): domain Bacteria; phylum Synergistota; class Synergistia; order Synergistales; family Aminobacteriaceae; genus JAFUXM01. The sequence goes on from JAFSQO010000493.1 coordinate 3,753, forward strand.
CTGGGAGGCTCTGAAATTAACGAGGATTTCACGGTTAATGAAGTATGGAAGGACGGCAGGTTAATAGTCCGCGATAAAGATGTCTTTGACGTTATAGACGAGACAGAACACCTTGCACCAGTCATAAAGACCAGAGTCAAGAATATCCCTTCAGAATCACAGATAAGAATTCCTGTTTCAGAACATGAAGGCGAATTAATTAACGTCATTGGCATTACAGAAGGCACAACTATAACGAAGACCCTGAATCTTGTTCCGAAAGTTCGTGAAGGCTTCGTAGTTCCTGACCCTGATAATGACGTAGCAAAGATCGCAGTTCTCGAAAGACACAGGGACACCGGACAATTTGCAGCAGGTTTCGTGAAGGGCTTGGGCATAAGACGGGGCGCAATTGGTTCAAGCGTTGCCCATGATGCCCATAATTTTGTCGCAGCAGGTTCAGATGACGAGTCAATTATCACGGCATTCAAGGCCCTTGCAGAAATCGGCGGAGGCTTAGTCATAACGGAAGGCAAAAATGTAATCGCATCGTTCGGTCTTCCAATCGGCGGACTCATGTGTTACCTGCCCCCTGAAAAGATAGCGGCTGAACTTGCAAACATGGAGACTACAGCAGAAAATTTCGGCGTAAAGATTCCTCATCCGTTTATGGTCTTGTCTTTCCTGTGTCTGAGCGTAATTCCTGAGTTAAGAATCACAGATCAGGGCTATATAGATATTACTAAAGGAGGCAGGCAGGATATTTTTGTGAGATAATTATCACTCATTCTTTAATAAATTTAGGAGAGTGATTTACCAATGTCGTTATTCAGAATTCGTGAGACCGGCAGCACCTTCTTGACAGAAGTCCTCGCTGGTGTCACAACTTTTGTAACAATGTCGTATATCATCATCGTTAATCCTGCTATTTTAGGTACTACAGGCATGGACAAAGGCGCATTGATAACTGCAACATGTCTTGCTTCTGCTTTGGGAACGTTCTTGATGGCTTTGTTCGCAAATTATCCCATAGCACTTGCTCCTGGAATGGGATTGAATGCCTTCTTTGCCTACGGGGTAGTCCTGAGTATGCAGATAAACGGTCATTCAGTAACTTGGCAGCAGGCACTTGCAGCGGTCTTCATTGAGGGTGCAATCTTCGCAGTCCTGACTATGACAAGCATTCGTGAAGCAATCATGAATTCCATTCCCAAGTCGTTAAAAATAGGCATATCGGCAGGCATAGGCTTATTCATTACGTTAATAGGTCTCATTAATGCAGGCATAGTCGTATCGAGCGGCAACAGCACACTCTTGGCTCTCGGAAAATTCGCGACAAGAACTGAAGCAGGTCTTACGTTTAACGTTCCGATGTTAATGTCAATGGCAGGCTTGTTCCTGATGAGCGTGTTAATTGCCCTGAACATCAAAGGCGCGCTGTTAATCGGCATAGTAATTATCACGGGCGTTGCAGCATTCTTCGGACTTCCTGCAGGTGCTGGACTTCCTCCCGTTGCAATTCCCCAAAATTTCGTCTCTGAACCGAATTCAATAATGCCTCTTCTTTGGCAGCTCGATTTCTCTCTCGTGAAAGAGCCGCAGTTCTGGGTCGTAGTCTTCTCGTTCTTCTTCGTTGACTTCTTTGATACGTTAGGTACTTTAGTAGGTGTGTGCAACAGGTCAGGGCTTCTTGACGAAAACGGTCGTCTCCCCAGGGCAAAGGGCGCACTCATGGCCGACGCAGTTGCTACGATGGCAGGTGCAGCACTGGGAACTTCAACGGTAACGAGTTATGTCGAAAGCTCTTCAGGCGTTGCTCAGGGAGGACGCACAGGACTCACTGCAATAGTTACGGCTTTGTTGTTTGTCGGAGCGATATTCTTTGCACCGTTCGTTGAGATGGTTCCGGGTTATGCTACTGCTCCTGCTTTAATCATTGTCGGAGTCTACATGATGATGACCCTGCGCGATCTGAACTTTGACGAGTTGACGGAACTTATACCGGCGTTGCTTGGATTCTTCATGATGCCATTTGCTTATAGTATCTCAGTAGGAATTGAGTTCGCTATTGTCAGCTACGTTGCAATAAAGATTTTCACCGGCAAGTTCAAAGATATTTCGTTCTTAATGATAATACTCGCAGCGTTATTCATTGCGAAAGAAATTTTTGCGTAAAGTAATTTGTGTTATCAGCTCTCAGGGCGGGAACTCTGGGGGCTTTATTATATGGTAACCTCTAACCCCTGTGGAGGTGAAACCCTACCCCTAACCCCCTCCCCTTATCAAGAGAAGGGGAACACTGCAGGGAAGTCGCCCCTGTCAAGGGGAGATTTAGAGGGGTCAGCATAAAGAGGAGGTATTAAAATTTATGGCAGCAATAAAATTCATCAACATATCATTTGCTTACGGGGACAAGAAAATCCTCGAAAACTTTTCGCTCGATGTTGAAGATTCGCAGATAATGTGTCTTCTTGGTCCTTCAGGCTGCGGTAAGACTACGTTAATGCGATGCCTGCTCGGACTCAACAAACCTTCAACCGGTGAAATTTACGTTGGCGAACGCTGTGTATTTTCCCGTGAACAGAGAATCAACATTCCGCCGGAACGCAGGGGAATCGGCGTAGTCTTCCAGGATTATGCAGTCTGGCCTCACATGACTGTTTTAGAGAACGTAGTTTACCCAATGAAGAAGCACGGACTCGGTAAAGACGAAATCGAACGCAAGGCACGTTACGCCCTTGAGCAAGTCAGAATGAGCGATTACGCGCCTTATTTGCCCAGCCAGTTATCAGGAGGACAGCAGCAAAGAGTCGCAATAGCAAGAGCACTCGTGAGTTCAGATGAAGTTATTGTAATGGACGAGCCTATCACGAACCTTGACGCAAAGTTGCGCGAAGAAATGTTAATCGAAATTCGGCAAATCCAGAAAAACATAGGCACAACGATTCTTTATATCACCCATGATCAGGAAGCCTCACTGCAATTATGCGACAAAATGGCAATAATGGACTCAGAAGGCAAGCTGACTCAGATTGGCACTGACGAAGATATTATTCTGCGTCCGGCAAGCAGATTTGTATTCGAGTTTATCGGAGTGTCGAATTTCTTCAGGCTCACGAACAAGTCCGGCTCATGGTGCTTTCATGACAACGACTCAATCAGGTATAATGACTCAATTCCTGAAAAATATGATTCTCAGGTCGATATGGGAGTCAGACCTAATGACATTATCTTTGACGATTCTTCAAAAATACGCGGCATTGTGAAGCGTTCTGTCTTTCTTGGCAGTGAGTACAACATGTTCATAGATTTCGACGGTCAGGAAGTCAGGGTCCAACGCAGCACTTTCGATGACGGAGCGGGCAGCATTCGTGAAGGCTCCGAAGTCGGGTTGAAGTTCCTGAATCCTGTTTTCTATCATGCAAAGGAGGCGTAATTTCATGTTCAAACGCAAAACTAATTCAGACCTCGCAGC
>JAFSQO010000494.1 GCA_017446645.1 Synergistaceae bacterium
TCCTCCAGTTTTCCTAAAAAATTTACTGTAGGCTTTGTCCAAATCTATCAGAGCATTGGCTTCGACTTGACGCGAAACTTCTTGAAGCCACTTGAACTTCTCATCGTTTCGGACTTCCGTGAATTTTCGCTTCAACTCATTCACGCTCAAAAATCTCTTCTCTTCAGAATATGCTTTCTTTTGCGTGCCAAGTCCCCAGTTCCAAGTCCAGCGTGCTGTCCCAACATTTTGCCAAAATAATTTCGCTTGTGATTTCGTTGGCAATAAACGTATCACTATCGCCTTGTACATTCGATACACCTCCTTTCGGAAGTATTATACAGCTCTTCGCATCTTCCTCCTTTCATTAAATTTTTATCGAATAATGAGAATAATTGTTACTTATTTGCTTACTATACGATTACCTCCTGTTAAAATTTATTCTCAACTATAATTATCACTGTCACGGCATAATAATTATTATTATTGGCATTATTAGCTCAACAGGAAAAATAAATTGACAAGAAAAAATAGGCATGTTATCATCAATTTAAAAATGAAATGAATCTTAGTGAGTATCAGATTTTACGTAAATGTAGATTTGATTCAGGTATTTGCTGGGACTTTGTTTCGTTGCTGCATGTTATCTAATCTCTGATATACTCAGTTTCTTTGATTATTCATTTCGTAATCTATCTTTATTTGAGAGCGAGGCCATCTTTTATGAAAAAATTTGTTGCGTTTCTTGTTGTACTTGTAGTTATGAGTGCTTCTTGTGCTTGCTTTGCAGCTGGTAAAGACGTGAAGGATCTCAAACTGGGCTTTATTCTTGGCAGCCGTGAACATGCATTCTATCTTCAGATTGAGAAGGGCATCGAAGCAGCGGCTAAAGATATGGGCTTTACTGCAGTTGTCCTTGAAAGCGAACTCTCAGGAGCACTTGCCACAGAGCGTATTGAGAGCCTCATAGTTGACGGAATGGACGCTATTTCACTTGCCTGCAACGAACCCGCAGCTTGCACCAACGCAATCGAAGCAGCTGACAAAGAAGGCGTTCCCATGTTCACGTTTGACTGCACGTCCGAATTAACGAAGGTCATCAAGTGCTTTGTCGGTACTGATAACTATCAGGGCGGAGTTGTCGGAGGCGAGGCCACCATTGCACAGTTGAATGCCCTCGGTCTCAAAGAAGGCGCGACCGTCGGAATTATTGGCTATCCTGAACCCCAGAGCTGCATTGACAGAGAGAACGGCTGGATGAGTGTCATGAACGCAAATAAAGATGCTTACAAGCTCAATATCGTCAACATTGGCAACTATCAGGGACAGGCTGACATTGCCCAGAACCTTATGAGCGATGCTTTAATCAGCTATCCTGACATGGCCGTAGTCTTCACAGTCGGTGACCCTGCATGTATAGGTGCCCTTGCTGCTATCAAGGCTGCCGGTGCAACGACAAAGATGATCGGTTTTGACGCTAACCCCGAAGCTCACCAGGCAATTCTTGACCCGACTGACGGAAAATATTGGGTCGCAGATGTCGCCCAGAACCCCTATAAGATCGGCTACACTATTGCAGAAGAAATGGTGAAATACCTGACAAAAGGTGCTGTTGACAAGCCGGTTATCCTGATTGCTCCTTATCTTGTAGA
>JAFSQO010000495.1 GCA_017446645.1 Synergistaceae bacterium
ATGTATCATCGCGGCTGGATTTATGAATTCTTTGCATAAAGGAGTGTACAAATGACAAAGAAACTTATTGCATCGTTCTTACTGTTAATAACAGCATCGTCAGCATCATGGGCGGCAAGTCTTCATGATTTATTCTGGCAGCATTCATGGCAGGAGCTTGAGGCAGCTTTCAACTCTCAGAAAAAGCACTCACAGCAGGATTACTCGCTCATGGCCAACGCCTATAGATTTCAGGGCAAATGGGCGGAGTGTGCAAGTATTCTTGAGGCTCACTCTAAGAACTTTCCTGCTTCGATAAAGCCTTACGCAGATATGACGTTATTGCTTGCCTATGAAAATCTTCACGATAACCAGAAGGCATTGACACTCTCAGAGAATCTATACAGGAACGCACCGGCTGACCTGAAGTATTACTCTGCCTTGTCGCAATATAGGCTCTATGAGGGAATGAATGACTCACGCAATGCCCTTAATGTCCTGAATAGAATGCTCAATCATGCAAACACTGATGAACGCAAGATATATACTCTATCGAAACTTGTTAATACACCAGGCAACAAGAACATCAACGCCCATGCATTGAAATTGCTTGAACTTCAACCTGCCGACAAGAGCGCAGCAGAAGCCCTCGCACGAGTCAAGAACCCTGATAACAACATGAGAATCGCACTCGGAGTCTACTATCACTCAACGGGAAACAACAAGGCAGCCCTCGAAGTCCTGAGACATGCAACAGGCCGTAAAGCAAATTACTACAAGGCTTGGGCGAACTCAAGGCTCAAGAACAACAACGAAGCCCTCAATATATGGGGGAATCTCGTAGTTACAGGCAATTCCTACTCAGCAAGCTCAGTAACCCGAATAGCAAATCTCGCGAAGGACAAGGGAATGCACGACAGTTGTGTCAACGTCCTCCAGAGAATAGCGCGTGACAGACGGGGCAACGCTCAGGCAAGGGCATTACAGGCTTTGATTAACTTGAGCAGCAAGGAGAACAAGAAAGTCTACGAGGCCAAGATTCTAAAGTCATTTCCCAACACAAATTACTCGTTCAATGTCCTATGGTCTCGTGCATGGGAGAGCTTTAACTCCGGCAACGCAGCAGAGGCCGTTAAGTTATTTCGGCAGGCAGACGCTCCCGGCATAACGTACTACAGGCGGGCGAGAGTCCTGTATTGGCTTGCTCAGGCACAGGCTCGTGCTGGCCAAAGAAAGGAGTCAGAGAACACTCTTGCATTGTTGAAACGCAAGTATCCTCTGACGATTTACGGGTTAATCTCGAACGCCCCGATTAGAATCATTGACGGAATGAACCCGAATTTGACCCTTAAACCTTCTGAGCTTGAAAACTGGGGTTATATCTACCACGCCTATTTGAGATTATCGAGGCCAAAGGCAAGCACACGGGAACTCTACAGGGCGTTGATGCTTTCACGATGGCTCGGCCTTGAGGAGAGTTATTCAGAAGCACGAAGACTTGAGACCCTCATGACATCAGGGACGAACTTGTACAGGGCTGACCTTGAGGCACTTTATCCCAGACCGTTCAAGAATTTGGTAGACTCTGCTGGAAAACGTTACGGGGTCGAGACGAGTTTTATCTGGGCAATAATGCGTCAGGAGAGTGCTTTCAAACCTGCTGCCCGAAGCTGGGTAGGTGCTGCGGGACTCATGCAGTTAATGCCTGCGACTGCAAAAGAAGAGGCAAAGCGTGCAGGATTGGCTCACTATGACCTGAATAACCCTGATGATAATATCAGGCTGGGAACTTCGCACTTGGGCTGGCTGGGTAAGAACTTCAGCAGGAAAGAGTACATCATGGCCGCTTATAATGCAGGTTCGGGCAACGCCAGAAAGTGGCTTAAATCAGTAGGCGAGAATGCAGACCTTGCTCACTGGATCGAAGCCGTAAAGTTCACCGAGACAAACGGATATGTCCAGAGGGTAAGCGCGAATCTTGAAATTTACAGAATGCTCTACAAAGATGCAAGATAAATGCAATATACCCTACGAGTTCTCGGATTATGTGCTTGAAAAATATTTTCACGAGACAGGAACGGCTCAGGGTTGGCTGCCGGAAAATAACAGGTCCGTAGGAGTTGCCGTCTCAGGAGGCGGTGACTCAATTGCCCTGTTATGGCTCTGCAAAAGATTTTATAGCGGCAGGGTCTTTGCCCTTCATGTCAATCACGGGATCCGGGGCAGTGAATCAGACTCTGACATGGATTTCACGAGGAATTTTGCGAATTCTTTACACGTTCCGTTTGTTGCTAAATCTTCAAGCGTCCCGGAACAAAGACTCAAAGGCGAGTCACTGGAGTCAGCAGCACGAAGAGTCAGGCTCAGGGATATTTGCGAAATGGCTCACGGTCTGAAACTTGCCTTTATCTTTCTTGGCCATAACCGCGACGACCTGGCAGAGACCGTGCTGTTCAACATTCTAAGGGGCACAGGAATAAGGGGCAGCGTCGGCATAACGGAGAGCAGCGAACTTGACGGAGTGAAATTCTATCGTCCATTGCTGGGTTTAAGGAGAAAATTCCTGCGCGACATTCTCAGGGTCAGGGGCATTAAGTGGCGTGAAGATTCCTCAAATAGTGATACACTCTATACGCGAAATTATTTGCGGTTGAGTCTTTTGCCCTTAATCGAGAGTAAAATTAACTCGTCTGCTATCGAACACCTTGCTAACTTCGGCGAGGACATGAGGCGGGTCAGGCATATCGAAGACTCTCAGAGTCAGAAATTATTCGAGTCATGCGTTATTAGTGAGTCAGGGCAGCTGATTCTGAATCGTAAAAAGCTCCGTGAACTTGATGAAGATGATATTACCCTGGTAATTCGCGAGGCAGGCAGAAGACTGAAGTTAAAAACTCTATCGCGTTCAAGGTGCCTTGAATTGGCAAAACTGATAGCGAAGAATCAAAAATTTACGTTCCAATGGAGTCAGGGAGTCAGCATAACATCGCGTCAGGGTAAAATATTTTTCGACGACAACAGAGGTGAAAAGAATGATTCAGAAAGTCCTGAATGAACTAACAGACATAAAACGAATTTTACAGCACAGGAGCCAGGAGCTTCTCTTACAGGAAAAACTGCGGGATCTCGATGCTGAACGCAGCGACTGGGAGAAGAGATCAGCACTCTTTGTCCCTTCACAGCAGAGACTCGAAAAGGGAGGCAGGACCCTTGAACTCGGTGAAGACTACGAGGCCATCAAAGAATTACGTGCAGCACGTGAACGAGACAGGCTCAGGCAGTCATCGCTCAGGGACGAAGCAGCCATTGCCCGCACTGAATTACAGAACGCAGGGGAAGCTTTGGCCCTAATCGAAATCGAGCATAGAGATAAACTCGTTGAACAGACAAAACTCGCAGGCATTGCACGAAGGGTCAAGGCACTCGATGAGCAGATTATAGACCGCAAGGAGGCAGCAATAGCTACAAAGGCAGAATTCGAGGACTCAGAAAGAAAACTGCGCGAATGTACATCAAAAGTCGAAAGCTCAAGGCTCTCACTTGAAAGGCTGGAGCTTACACTCCGGGAAGCCCGTAGATTCTTGCAGATTCATGCAATTGACGAGAAGTTACAGGCAGGACTTCCGGGGATTCAGAAATGCTTCAACATGTATACTCAGGCCGAAGAGAAAAGACTCTTGCTGAAAAGTGCCTGGGAGAACTCTATTGCAAGACGGCAGCAGGCTCAGAAAGTCATGAACGACAGGGGCGCGCTGTTCAGTGACGTTATGAACAGGTTTGTACTCATTGATAAAAATTACGCTAAGGCAAAGGCATTCTACGAGAGTACCCTCAAAGGCAGAAGCATTCAGGAGTGGCAGGACATCTGCGAAAAAAACATAGCGAGGCTCTCAGAACTTGACGAACTCTATAAAAAGTTTCAGGACTTGAAAGTTCTCGAAGACAGGCTCAAAAACTTTCAGGAGACCAGACTCAGGATTCAACAGGAGACCCGAAACCTAAACATCAAAGACGTAGAACAGTCCGGACGCATTAATGAGCTTCAAGATGAAGTATCAAGGCTTGAACGCAGGGTTGCATTGCTCAGACGAATCGAAGACCTTGACGCAGTGAGGGAGCTTTTGCAGGATAACACACCTTGCCCTTTGTGCGGCTCAATGACTCACCCGTATACTTCCGGCGAAATTGTCCCAGACCCTGACGAAATGCATAACCAGCTGATTGACGCTCAGGCGGATCTCGAGGAGCTTCGCAACGAACTTTCAGCAAGACAGACCAAGACGGGAAAACTGAACGATGAGATTTCTTCTATAAGTCATGACGAGATAGATTTAAGACACGAGATTAACGAACTCAATGCCCAAATTTCTGCTAAAGTTTCACGCCTA
>JAFSQO010000496.1 GCA_017446645.1 Synergistaceae bacterium
CATTCAGGGCTTGACACCTGGTCCGAATCTTTTTGTCGGGGAGACTGCGAAGATGACGTATACATTCTTTGCGGGCTTTGTCTTAATTCAGTTCTTTATGCTGGGAATAGGTTTGCTTGGCTGTCGGGGTTTTGCTCACATTGCAAGATTGAGCGATGCTATACTAATCCCTTCAGTAACGATTTTGTGCGTAGTCGGCTCGTTTGCTATACATCAGAATTTCGTTGACGTTGTAATCATGTTAATTTTCGGAGTGATTGGCTGGCTGGCCCGTAAATTCGGACTTAACAATGCAGCAATAGTGTTAGCGTTAATTCTTGGCCCAATCGGTGAAAAGGGTTTGAGGCGTTCTCTGCTGTTGTCGGGCGGTGATCCGTCAATACTCTTCTCGACTCCTGTGTGCTGGGTCTTGATAGTTCTGTGCGTGCTGGGAGTTCTTTCGCCAATTCTAATGGACCGAATGGCTAAAGGTGCAGATAAAGAATGAAATAAATATTTTCTCTCCTGATAAAATTTCGGGGGAGATTTTATTTATTATTCACCCTTAAATAAAATCTCTCTGTTAAGTCCGCCATATATCTGCTCTCTAAGTTTTTCCTGCTGACTTATGCTAAAATTTTTAAAAAGTATAATTTAGGAGGTGTGTTGTCTTGAAGAGAATCATTTACTTCTCGCTGTTACTTGTTCTGGCAGCATCATTGCCGTTATCGTCAGCAGCCGAAGCGGTATATATTCCCGGAGACGTTCTTGTTGTCTTCAAAAATCCTTTTCCCGATTTACCTGTAACTTCAGAGTCCCTCGCCAAAGAATCTGAAGGTGGAGAACAAGGAAAACACCGCGCTTACGTAGAAGCAGTAGCAGAGTCTCTTGATGCAAAAGTTGCGTTCATTTACGAAGTCCTCTCTATTAACAATAACAGCATAAACGTTCTGCTGCACTCTGACACAAAGAGCGAACATACCCTCTTGATGAAACTCAGAAGACGAAAAGATGTTAAAGGTGCGTCACTGAATTACGTGAAAAATATTAACGTTAAACCCAACAGGAAAAACTTTGCAAAATAATTTCAGGAGGTCTTATCTAACATGAAAAAATGTGTTCTATGCTTATTGTTACTCTCGCTTCTTGCCGCTCCTTCATTTGCTGAACAAGTCATTCCAGGAGATGTCTTAGTTGTCTTCGAGAATCCTTCACATGCTTCTAAAGTCAGTGCTGCTTCAATGGCTGCCCCAAACGGTGAACACAGGACATATATCGCTTCTGTTGCTGAATCAATGAATGCAAAAGTTGCTTTTACGTATGACATTCTTTCAGAAAACTCTGATAGTATAATAGCTTTGATTCACTCTGACACGAAAAACGAACGTGAACTTCTTGAGGATTTGCTTTCAAGGCCGGATATTAAGGGAGCTTCATTGAATTACATGCGCTCTCTCACTGCAACACCTGATGACAGATACTATAGCGTCTACCCGGATTCTAACGGCAAACTCTGGGGACTTAAGGCAATTAACGCTGACAAATTATGGGCGCAGGGACATACAGGCAGTGACTCAGTCTATGTAGCTGTAATTGACTCTGGTATTGATTCGGGACATCCTGATTTAATCAGCAATATCGCAAAAGAATATTGCACAGGTTATGAAATCATTAGCCAGGATGCAGATTCATTTTCATTTAAACTTAGCAATGAAGAAGCAACTTATCAGGACGACCCAAAGTTAGGACACGGGACTCATGTATCAGGAATTATAGGGGCTGCAGGCAATAACGAAATTGGTGTTACTGGTGTAGGCTGGAACACTAAGATAATCATGTTAAATGCTTATATGACTTTTCAGAACGGTACAAGTACTTTCCCAGATTCGCTTATAATCGCAGACCTTGAGAAGGTATTACAACTTAAGAAAGACGGCGTAAACATTGCTGCTCTGAACATGTCAATGGGCGGGTGGGACAGCAAAGAAACCCCCGAAGCAATCAGCCAGGAGGGGAATGTCTTGTGGTCAGTCATGAAGGCAATCAGCGACCTTGACGTTGTTATATGTGTCTCGGCAGGAAACGAAAGCCAGAAAGTCGGCTACCCTGCTCCATATGATGACCCCTACGGAAGATTCAGTAAAGATTCTTATATTTACCCTGCATCATATCTTTATATCGACAACATGATTGTAGTGGCAGCAGCAAGTCAGGACAAGTACGGCAATATTATACGTTCAGCTGAAGGAGTTTCAGAGGCCGGCTCAAATTACGGCTCCGAATATGTAGACATCGCAGCACCTGGTTCTCATATAGTGAGCACTGTACCTCGTGATTATGTCGTTCCGCATATGGGAAAACCCTATAGGCTTGGTGACCTTGATGAACATTCTGAACTCGTAGAAAAAGGAGTCAACGAATATGCGAGCTGGCCGGGCACTTCAATGGCTGCACCTTACGTAGCTGGAGCGGTCGCCCTGTTGAAAGCAGCTTATCCCAATGCAACGGCAGCAGAGATTAAGCAGGCACTTCTTGACGGAGCTAACGGAAATTACTGCAAGGACGATGCTGATACAGTTACATACATGGACGGCCTTGATCACCCTGCTGACTCTACGTCACGTTATGGCTTCTTGGACGTTAAGAAGGCGTACGATCTTCTGGCAGGCAACAACAACAACAACTTAGGCAACAGCAGTTCCGGCGGTTGTGATTCAGGACTCGGAGGGCTTGTGATTCTTGGCCTTGCAGGGGCTATCTGGGTAATCAAGAAGCTCAGTGATTAAACACTACTCATTAACATTATCTTTTTTAGATTCAGGTCGGATAAATAAAAACTGTCCGGCCTTTTTTATTGCCTCAAAAAAAAAATATATTATAATTTTTCTAATTCACGATTTATGATTTTCAAATTTATTTATAAAGAGTTTTAGCGGATTCTTGGCAGCGAATCTGACGCTATTATTATTATCAGGGAGGCATAAAATTTTGAAGTTAATATTTCTTGACATCGACGGAACTCTCACGATACCGGGCGAGAACGTCCCCCCGAAGAGTGCAGTCGACGCTATTAACAAGGCACGGGCTAACGGACACAAGATATTTTTATGCACTGGCAGAAATCCTGACATGTTAAGGCCATTACTCAAATACGACTTCGACGGCTTTATATCATGTGCCGGCGGTTATGTTGCTGTAGGCGACGGCTTCAAAGATGTGTTATACGATCACCCAATGACTAACGAGCAAAGAGACATCGCCCTCAAATCACTTCACGATCACGGAGTTTTCTGCACAATCGAAGCTGAAGGAGGCTCATGGGGTGACGAGAACCTGGGGGACTTCTTGAGTACTCAGGGTGAAGGCAACAGCGAAATAGAACGCTGGAGGAAAGCTCTCTCTGCAAATCTGGGAATCAAACCAATGAGCGAATATGACGGCTCACCAGTCTACAAAGTAGTAATTATGTGCCTTAAAATGTCGCAGCTTGACGAGGCCAAGAGATTACTCGGTGATGAGTTTAATTTCGTTCTTCAGGAAGTCAAAGCACCCAGCTGCATCAACGGCGAAATCTTCAGCAAGGCATTCGACAAAGGCAAAGGCGTGAAAATTATCTGCGAAAAATTTGGAGTTCCTGTTAGCGAATCAATAGGCTTCGGGGACAGCATGAACGATTTGGAAATGATACAGACAGTAGGCACAAGCGTCTGTATGGCGAACGGTGCGGAGGCCCTGAAAAAACTCGCTGATATAGTATGCCCTTCAGTGAGTGAGGACGGACTTGCAAAGGCGTTTGCAGATTTAAAGTTAATTTAATTTATTCAGGAGGTCATTTTTATGGCATTGGATTATCGTAAGTGTGCAGAACAAATCGTTTCTCACATCGGCGGACGTGAAAATATCGTCCAGGCAGCTCACTGTGCAACTCGTTTAAGGCTCGTCATCAAAGACAACGGCAAAGTCGACAAGAAAGCACTCGAAAACGTTGACGGCGTTAAAGGCATGTTCGAGAACAACGGACAGTTACAGCTCATAATAGGCACGGGCACGGTCAACAAAGTTTACTCAGAATTCCTGAGTGTTACGGGCATGACAGAGGCTACAAAAGATGACGTTAAAGCAGCAGCTGCAG
>JAFSQO010000497.1 GCA_017446645.1 Synergistaceae bacterium
CAAGCCCCAGACTAACAAGCCCTGACGTTATTAAAAACGGCCCGGTTTCATTGCCAAGCTCAACAGGCCCCATTAAAATCGTCGCATACATGGGACAGAAACCGCTCAACATTGCCGCATTAAAGAAGCAGAAGAGTTTTTGATTCAGAGCAGCGTTCACACAGAAAAAGTAAACGAGAAATAATAACAAAATTCCGGGAACGAAGACATTCTGAATTCTGGGAAAATAATTCACACACAGATATGCCCCCGTTAAGATAAACGCTGCTAGAAATGCTCCAGTCAAGACCAACGCATGAATCGAGTCATACTTCACGTTATCAATCACAGGCAAGACCGCAAAAACTGCCATAGGGATCACAAGGGCAAATTCAAGAGTGTAACGCAGAAAAAGATTCATCGAAGAATTTCACCCTTAACTCTCATTAGCTGATACTGTGTGAACTCGTCAAGAATCTTCGCACGTCCCCTGACTCTTAACGCACAGCGCGAGCCGTCCTTCATAATGAAGACATCTCTGTCCCTTGTCAGTGATGAGACTGAGTCCATGTTGATGATAACACCCCTGTTACAGAGAAGAAAGCGAGAGTCATCTTTCAACATTGCTTCAATTTCACTAAACGACATAGAGCACAGGACACAGCGTCCGTCAGTGAGAGTAAGCTCAACATAATGATCACGGGCCGACACAGACAAGATACTTCTCAACGGAACAGAATAAACGCTTCTGGAGACTCTTATATTAATCGAAGGGTCAGGAGCCTTGAGAAAATTTATTGCTTCAGTCATGACTTGGCCGAGCTTTTTTGATTCATATGGCTTAATGACGTAATCGAACGGATGAAGGGGAAAGGCATCAAAAGCAAACTCCCGTGACGTTGTAGTGAAGACTAGCAGAGCGTGCTTATCGTAAAGTCTAATCTTTCGTGCTGTATCAATGCCGTTGATATCCTTCATCAATATGTCCAAGAAGACGAGATTGAATTTATCAGGCTCGAAATTTCTGAGCAGCTCTTCGCCGTTTGAGTAGTGAGTCAATGAAGAATAGGCGTGCTGATTCTCCGTTAGCCAGCGTTGAACAACACGTGACAAGTTTTCTGCATCGAGTCTAGAGTCATCGACAACAGCAATATTGAGATTCATGACATGCTTTTCCTCCATTCGTTAATGAATTAATCAGTGAGAGAATTATTTCACAGTGACGAGTCAATAACAAGACAGTTGACTTGACGTTTACGAAAAATAAACGACGTTCACGCAAAAATTTTTCGCAGGCTGACGAGTAAGGCGAAAATTGACGATTAAAATTAAAAGTTTCACTCGTAAAGATTAATTCTCGTTAAAAATGTTAATGAAATGTCTTGGTATAACAATGAACGGTTCAGATGGGAAATGCTTTAAATTACCAGTAACAAGAAAAGAGTCTTTGTCTTGATTTTGCAGAGCAGTTAGATAAAAAGGCAAATCTTTTATATCTGGTAAAGAAAGGTTACAAGAAATAGGCCCAAAAAAGATGCCGAAGAAGAAAATAGAGTTTAGTAAAAAATCAATATTATTTTGTGAGAATTTGAATTTCTTTCTATTTAGAACAATTTTATACTCACGGGCAATTTCATGGCTGTAAATCTGAATAATATTTCCATTAATAATTTTTTGAACCACTTGAACGGTTGCGGAATCATTTTTGGGTGATAACAGAGCTGACACAAGTACATTAGTGTCAATGACAGCATAGCGGATCATAAAGAACTGTCCTCATTTCTTGCAAGATTAATTTCATCGTTAATCTCATCTAGTGTCATATCCTGTAATCCATTAATTTTTGCTTCTTTTCTAAGCGCAATAAAAGCACTCATGGCGTTTTCTCTTGTGATTTTTGGCTCAGGCGAATAAATGTTAAAAGGTATTTTTCTCTCCCTAACAACAGCACGAGCAAATATATTAAAAGCAGTAGAAGCACTCATGCCGAAGTCAGAGCAGAGTTCATCAAATTGAGATTTCAAAGATTGTTCCATGCGAACACTAAAAGTAGTAAAAGACAAAATAAGCACCTCACCCATTGCAAAAATAAATAAATTATACAGCACTTGAGGGCTTAATCACGAAAAAATTTTGGTGATTTATTAATCAGGCTTTTTCTGTTAAAATTCTAAACATTCATACATAAAAATTTTTCATAACCGGAGCGCAATAAATGCCAAAGTTATTAATCATAGCTGACGATTTCACAGGTGCTCTCGATACTGGAGTCCAGTTCGCTTCACTGGGAGCAGCTGCAAAAGTTATTACGGACCCGCATTATGATCTCAACAGTGCGTCAGGTCTTGACGTGCTGATTTTCGACTCGGAGAGCAGACACTTGACTCCTGACTCGGCGTATGAAGTTGTCTACGAATTTGTGAAACGCTCAAGAGATTCCGATTTTGACTACATATATAAGAAGACTGACTCAGGACTTCGCGGAAATATCGGCAGTGAGCTTGCAGCATGTCTTGATTCTCTTGGCCTTGAGTCAATGGCATTCATTCCAGCTTTCCCAGCAATGAAGAGAGTCACAAAGAAGGGGATTCACTACATCGATGGTGTTCCGGTTGCTCAAAGCATGTTCGCAAAAGATCCTTTCGAGCCTGTTAAAGAATCAGACGTGAATAAAATCATCGCTCTTCAGACAAATAAGACAGGAATCAAAGTTTATGACTCTGAAACTGACTCAGATATGCTTATGATTGCAGAGACTCTCAGAGAGTCAGGAGGCTTGAGATTAACGGCAGGCTGTGCAGGTTTTGCCGGAGTGCTCGCGAAAGTCCTGGGCTTTGAGTCAGGCAAGAAGATAACAGTTCCACAAATGCCCGAAAAATTTTTCATGGTCTGCGGTTCTGTCAATCCCGTAACGATTGCTCAGATGGATTTTGCAGAGTCTCATGGCTTCAAGAGAATTTATTTACATGTCAACGACAAACTTAATCCCGACTGGCCAAACAGTGAGTCATGCAAGGATTTTGCTGTAAGGACTCTTGCTGAGATTCAAGGCTCTCACGCTATACTTGACGCAAATAACCCTGACGAAAAAACTCTCACGGAAGAATACATAAAGGCTCACTCACTTACAAGCGAACAGGTAAGATTATATATTTCACGTGCAGTTACAGGAGCAGCGAAGGCCCTGTTGGATTCAGGACTCGATGCACGATTAATGTGTGTTGGAGGCGATACGTTATTAGCCCTAATGCAGGCGGTGAACGTTCATGAACTCGTCCCAGTCTGCGAAATCGAAAAGGGAGTCGTCCTAACAAGTTATACTTATAATGGAAGAAACTTTTACATCATGGCAAAATCCGGCGGATTCGGCGAAGAAAATTTACTCGTGAAAATAGCCGGTTAAGAATAAATTTCACTCACTAAGGGGGCAAAACATGTTAAGCAAGTACACATTAGGAATGCCTAAGCAGGTTTTCAGCGGTGAGGACTCTCTCAGCAACATCGGTCCAGTCCTCAAATCAGAAGGAGTTAAGAAGCTCGCAATCTTCACAGACAAAGGCATAGAGGGAGCAGGGCTTCTCGACTTCCCATTGAACGAAGTAAAGAAATCAGGAGTCGATTACGTTATCCTGAACGACTTACCGCCAGAACCAAGCTACACCCAGGCTCAGAAATTAGTTGATCAGTGCAGGGAATACGGCGCAGATTTCATTCTCGCAGTAGGTGGGGGCAGCGTCATGGATACTGCAAAACTTTCGAGCGTC
>JAFSQO010000498.1 GCA_017446645.1 Synergistaceae bacterium
GTCTAAGCAAAATACCTGTGGGACGCAGGAAATTAACGCCTTTGGAGAGGACGTAAGACACTGGCAGAACATCGCGGTGCAGCCTCGTTGAATTAGGAAGCCCTCACTTCTATAAGTGAGGGTAGTTCACTATTTCTGAATCACAATTGCCTCGTAAGGTCTAAGATTCTCAAGTGACTCGTTGCCCGAATCATAATTCGTGAGTAAGACTTTACCGGCTGCTAACTTGTTAATACGCTCTTCAATCGGGCTGAAGTTGCAGATTACAACAATGCTTTTTCCGTCAAGTGAACGCTCATACGCAAAGACCCTTTCATTACCGGACTCAAGGAATTTAACTCTGCCGTCAGAGACAATCTTGTTTTCACTGCGCAGCTTCACCAGCTTACGATAATAATTCAGAATCGAATCAGGGTCAGCCTCTTCGCTCTCAACGTTGATATAGCTGTAATTCTCAGGGATTCCAATCCAAGGCTCAGGAGCTTCAGTAAACCCCGCGTTCCTGCCTGAAGTCCACTGCATGGGAGTTCGTCCATTATCGCGCGCCCTGTTAGCAAGGATATTCAGAGCCTCTTCGCTGCTGGTGCCCTGACTGGTTAATATCTTGTAGTAGTTAATCGCCTCGACATCGTTATATTGTTCGAGCCTCGTAAAATGAGCGTTAGTCATTCCGAGTTCCTCACCCTGATAAATATATGGCGTTCCTCTGAGCATGTGAATGAAAGTACCCAACATCTTGGCCGAATGCTTCCAGTATTTGCCCTCATTGCCGAGACGCGAGACTATTCTGGGCTGGTCATGATTGCACCAGAACACAGCACCCCAGCCTCCTTGAGCGCACATTTCTTCCTGCCACTCTTTGAAGAGATTACGCAGAACTTTCAAATCAGCCGGCATTAATGCCCACTTGTTGCCGTCTTTGTAATCGACTTTAAGATGATGGAAGTTGAAGCACATTGACATCTCGTGTCTGTCTGGCTGCGAGTATTTTATGCAGTGTTCCAGGGTCGTTGAAGCCATTTCGCCGACTGTTATCATGTTGTCGATACCCGTATCGATTACAAGCTCCCGGATGAAATCGTGAATCCTGTGGCCATCCTTGCAGAATCTCGTGGCTGAACCAGCCGGAAGGTTATCAAGGTTCTCAGGCTTTGAGACGAGATTCAATACATCGAATCTGAAGCCCTTAACACCTTTAGCTTTCCAGAATCTTATAACGTCCTTGAGTTCATTGCGGACTTTAGGGTTTTCCCAATTTAAATCAGCCTGAGTAGGGTCAAACAAATGCAAGTACCATTTCTTAAGCCCAGGAACGTACTCCCACGCAGGCCCGCCAAAGCTGCAGGTCCAGTCAGCAGGAGGAGTGTTTTCATCGCCGTCCCTGAATATGTAGTAGTTCATGTATTCGGGGTCTCCGGTTAATGCCTTCTTGAACCATTCGTGCTGTGTCGATGTGTGATTGAAGACCATGTCGAACATGAAGCCCATTCCCAGTGAGGCAGCCTCTGAGATCATGGCCTCGCAGTCTGACATAGTGCCGAAGTCGGGATTAATATTGCGGTAATCTGAAACGTCATAGCCGTTATCTACCATAGGGGAGCAAAAGAACGGAGTCACCCAGATGTATTTGACTCCCAGGCTCTGAATGTACTTGAGCTTTGAGCGAATGCCGTTGATGTCGCCTATTCCGTCGCCGTTTGAGTCGCAGAAGGACTTTATGTAGACCTGATAGACTGTGCTGCTGGTGAAATTTTGATTCATGGCTTTACCTACTTACTTACTCAGCATGAGCAATGACGCTCTCAAATGCCTTAACTTCAAGTCCTGTATCAAAGCTAAGTTTATAATCAGCATCGTTAGTGATTACCATTACAGTAATGACAGGATGACCTGCTGCCTTTATCTTCTCAGGGTCAAACGTTATAAGCTCCTGACCTGCCTTGACTCTGTCGCCCTCTTTAACGTGAATCGTGAAGCCCTCGCCCTTCATCTCTACTGTGTCGAGTCCAATGTGAAGCAAAATCTCAAGTCCGCTGTCAGTTACAAGTCCTACTGCGTGGTTGCTGCCCTCCATAGTCTGCTCAATTACTGCGTCA
>JAFSQO010000499.1 GCA_017446645.1 Synergistaceae bacterium
ACGCTGTCCTGTCGTCATCGGTACATTAGGAGCAAGACGAGTTTTTACTGGTCTGGGTTTACGGACAGGCCAACGCTGAAGCATTTTCACTTCATGCTTTGTTCCGTTGTCATCTATTACTGCAATGACATCTTCAACCGTATGATCTCCCTTTTCGATCTTCGCTACCTTGCCTTTAACACCGTTCGGAACCATGATTCTATGTTCAACAACTACTGTCTCTTGAACTACACCGAGAATATCACCGGCTATAACGTCATCTCCTACTTTAACCTTCGGGGTAAAGTTCCATTTCTTGTTACGGTCAAGTGCAGGTACGCTTATTCCTCTTGAAATGTAATGACTCTTCGCAGCCTTCTCAATGAGTTCCAACGGTCTCTGTATTCCGTCATAGAACTGCTCAATAATCCCCGGCCCAAGTTCAACGCTTAAAGGCTCTCCAGTTGAGATAACCGGTTCACCGGGCATTAATCCGGAAGTCTCTTCGTAGACCTGAATTGATGCCTTATCACCGTTTACCTCAAGTATTTCACCGACGAGGCCAAGCTCACCGATATGCACAACGTCCTGCATACTTGCGCCTTCCATACCGCCAGCGACTACAAGAGAGCCGGAGATTCTCTCTATTACTCCTTTAATTTCTTTTTTCTCAGGCATTTTTATTTTCTCCCGCCTCCGTATTTATCTTTCCGCAAATATATCCATACCAACGGCCTTTTCTACACTGCCCCTTATCGATGCAAGTCCTGCACCAGTTGCCCCCGAAGGACCAGGCACAGGAAGAACGCTTGTAGGATATTTATCGTTAATTTCTTCTACTTTGCTTGTGAACTCGACAAACAAATCTTCCTGAATGAATACAACAGCATAATCTTCACGCGCTAATTTCTCTAACACTTCTTCAAACGTGTTCCGTGTTTCCGGCGTAAGTATCACGCTCCGAACTCCGACAGCCTGAAACGGTAACGCCATTTCGTAATAACCGACAGCCGCCATTGGTTTGCTATCTGCCATTGCTCAACAGCCTCCTTCCGAATTCACGGTCTAATCCTCCCGCAACACAGACCAGAGCAACACGCATATTCCTTGCTTCAGCTTCCTTAGTGAGAAGATAGAGCAGGACATTTGCAGGTGCGTCCATTGAATATTTTGCACTCTCAAGAACTTTCATGAGATAGTCATCAAGAGCTTTCGAGACATCAGACAATGCCGTCTTCATATCAGACTGTTCATTGAGCGAGGACAGCACAGAGCCTATATCCGTATACGATAATATTCTGCTCCATGTCTCCGCAGGCTCGTTAAGCAATTTGGCCATGTCATCAGCTCTGATAGTTCCGCCGTCATGAAAGAACGGAAGTGCCTTTGACGAATCATATTTCATTCTCGCAAGACGTACTGCACTGCGTAAATTCTCAGCGTCAATCTTGAACTTCACCCACTGAATCACTTCGTGCATTTTCAAACTCTCCGCTACATCAAGCATTGCCTTGTACATCTGATGATCCAGCAGTAATTCAACGGCCTGTGCATTTTTAGACGCGTCCCATAACTGCCAGCACTGAGGAATAATATCTGTCAATCCATAGGGAAGAAATCCGTATTCTTCAGTCTCAATTGCATTCGTAAGCTCCTCTGTGTCAATCGTTCCGAGCTTTGAGAGCAAATCATAGCGTCTTCCGTCCGTGTCTCCTCCTCTGACTTTGAATAAGCCCTTGAGTAAGACTTTCACGTTATGGAAGTCATAAGGCAGTCTGAAAATAGTCAGCAGCTCTTTATCAGGCACAAACTTTTCGAGTTCTTCACATGTCGCAAGCATCTCTGAATCAATTGCCTTGTCGAAATTTGCTGTTCCCGTAAGCCACTGCGAATATGACGTTTCACCGAGTGCCTTTAATGCTTCGTCAATCCCTGCACTATCAATCAGGCGCGAAAAGAAAGCCGAGTCCAGTATGTGATTTTCCATACCCCGCAGTCTCGCTACGGCGTATACGTAACTCACCCTGAAAGCACCTCCTTACGCAAATAACCGCTTCACTACTTCGGTCTCTATGTCTGCTCTCGCGTCAGCCAAAAGCATATCCCATGAACAATTAGTGTCGATTCTGTCGTTCCTGAGAATGAATCCCCCTGCTCTGGGCAATTTCTCAGATGATAGAGTCAATGACGTGTTATGTGATGCGTTATAACCGTCAAGCCAACGCTGATCTAAATGCTTCTCGTTCTTTCCGACAAACACAACTTCATGACCCGTAACTACCGCCTGAGCCATGAGTTTATCCGCAAATTTCACGTACTTATCGGGTGCCATTTCGACCATTTGCTTCAGTGATGAATCAAATGCTTCACCCACAAGACGCTGACGAATTCCTAAGTCAACACGTTTTGCGTCAAGTTCGGCTACAATTTCGCGTCTCCTCAAAACTTCAGGCTCTTCCTTCGCAAGACGTGCCGCATATGAATCCTGTACCGTCTTGATTTCGGCGTTGACCTTACGGCTTATCTCGCGTACTTTCTCGTCATTCTCCGCTTCTATTGCTTTTATCTTTGCCTGTGAATCGGCCTTGATTTTTGCTTTTATATCAGCAAGTGCCATTGTCAACACCTGCCCCGTTTAGCCTACCTGAACTCCCATGAGCATTAATATACTCGTAAGAAGTGCAAGAACTGCGTAGGTCTCAACCATTGCAGGAAGGATTATCGCTTTACCCATCGCTTCGGGCTTTTTGCTGATCATCTGAATTGATGCCGCTGATGTCTTGCCCTGCCATATTGCTGAATACCAGCCTACTACTGCTATGGGAAGGCATGACGCGAGAATCTGAAGTCCCTGATTCCATGTGAGGTCAACTGCTCCCGCTCCGCCAAGAAGACCTAACTTGTTGAGTACGAAGAATGCAATGAGAAGACCATAAATTCCCTGTGTTCCGGGAAG